>NZ_JAPFCD010000064.1:0-26154 GCF_026153155.1 Photorhabdus aballayi
TCTTCACCGCCGCCGTACTGGTTAAGGTCGCGGTAACCTGCCCCTGCGCATTACTCATCGGGCTGCTCTGTTTCGTCAGGGTTAACCCGGCCTCCGCTGGCTCTGTCTGCCACTCAATGTCGATCGGTTTACCCGCTACCGGCCTGCCATGCGCATCCTCCACCGTCGCCGTGAAGGTATAAGTATCGGTACCGTTGTTGTAGCGCACTTTGTCTTTCTCCACTTCCACCGTCACGCCGGTGACGCGATAACTGTCGCTGAGCTCCATAAAACTGACTTTTCTATCCGCATTCACCGCCGTTTGCTGGCTGGCCGTCTTCGCCGACACCTGCACACCAGTCACCGCCGCCGTGCTGGTTAACGTCGCGGTGACCTGCCCCTGCGCGTTACTCACCGGATTGCTCTGTTTCGTCAGTTTTAACCCGTCAACTTTTGAGTCGATCTGCCAGTCGATATCAATCGGCTTATCTGCTACCGGTTTGCCATACGCATCCACTACCATCGCCGTGAAGGTATAACTGTCGGTGCCGTTGTTGTAGAGCCCGCTGTCTTTATCCACTGTCACACGGGTGACTCGATAGCTGCTGCTGGACTCAGTAAAGCTGACTTTTTTATTCGTAGTAACACGTTCGCCATTAATACTGACGCTGACTTGTATATCGGATAATGGTGTTGTACTGGTTAATGTCGCAGTCTGTTGCCCATTTTTATCTGTTGCTTCTGAATCAGGCTTTAATTTCAATCCCGGATCTTTTTTATCCGTATCCCAAACCAATTTAGCATTTTCTATCGGCGTCTTTTTGTCAGCGCCAAGCAGGGTAGCTGTATAGACATATTTCGCATTGCCATCAGCAATTAAAGGATCGGTAGTATTAACACTCAAAGAGATATTACGTTGTAATACATGAATTTGTACTTGCACATTCTGCTGAACATCTTTACTTGTACCTGTGATGGTATAGTCATTTTTGCCATCAGGCTGATATTCCGGTAACTGAATTGTATAACCATGAGTACTTTCTATATTTATAATCCCGCCATTCTTCTGGAATAATTCAGGTATATCCCAAGTGATATTTTTGAATGGAGTATCAGATTGAATTTGTATTGGTTTAATTTCACCACCGTAACCACCAATTTCTATTACAGGGACCAGTAACCTAAAATGTTGCTGTTTTTTCAGATAATTCAAAATAATATTATTATTTCTTTCAACTAAGTCGTAACGACTTCCTGCTAAACTTCGTAGTGAAGAAACATTTTCTGGTGAAAGTTGTTCTGATAACGGAACACCAAATCGGTAATTCACATTCAATGAAAATATACCATCGCTTTTTCCCTCTTTCCCTAATTTATAGTCAACTCCTGCTGTGAATAGTGGAACCGGGGTATAATTTACCCCAATAGTTGCAGCATATGGATCTTTTTGCCTATTGTTAGTTCCGAATAACGCAACATTATCACCAAAATATTGTTCATATTTTATTTTAGCGCCGAGGGATGGCATTGAAGGTAAATACATGTCGGCAATCAAGTCATAACCATTTGCCGGGCGCTCATAATAATTGGCTAAATCACGGGAGTTATGCCAATCACTCAGGCGAAAATATGCGTTAGCAGACATTTTTAGGTAGTTAGTCCACAATTCACCACCCAGGCTGAATCGGCTATTATTACCGGTTAAATCATTATCGTAAAAAGTGTTCGCTCCATACATCCAGTTATTTATGAATAAACGGGTTCCAACCCCTAAATTCACTGTGTCACGGCTATCTTTATGACGATATCCATATTGAGAGTAAACAAGCCAGTGATCTTTATCGTCATAGAAAGGAACGAGTAAATCTACAGAACTTTCATCCAGGTGCCCATGATGATCAATATTTAGATTAATTTTGGCTGTACCAAACTGTGATAGCCATTTCTGAGTATTATTGGTTATCTGACTATTTAATTTATTGACAACATAATCTTGGGCTAATTTTTTTGGATCTGAATTTAACAATCCCAGGAGTTCAGTACCGCGAGATAGGATTAAAGGGGGAGTATTTTGATTATCATCTTTATGACTATTTTCATATAACTGGGGTATTTTGGGTTTTTCATCGCTATCGTTTTTTCCTATTGCGCTTCTCTTTGATAAAAAATCACCACACCGCCTCTGACCTGATCGCTTTTTCTCTTTATTAGTAACGTTTTCATGTAATTTATTGCTAGCCTGTCCGGTTATCGGTTTTTTTCTATCAATATCATGCTTTATAACTGCTTCTGGATATTCCTGACAATTTTCAACACCAATCAAAGACTTTCCTGGTTCAGATAAAACAGGGTAACTTTTTAGTAGCATAAGCGCTGCAAATAAAAAACAGACCAGTAGCGCACTCTTATTTATCTTATAACTCATTAAGTTACGTAAAATACGATTGATGTTCATCAGTAATACCATAAAACTCTTACCTTTATATTCAGTTATAGATATTGAGCACATTAAATGACTTTCTATAACTTTGTATAATGAATATAAATTATCAGCCGATAACCATTAGTAATCACTTAGCAAAACAAAAACCGCAGGAAACCATTTTCTAACACGGTATTCAGTATTTATACAATTTTCATTAAAAACATAAGCAGAAAACCCGTTGTACAAGTATTCCAACGGGTTTTCTGTTTATACCCGTTATCTTTCAAGCTGCCTCTTTGTTGGCTGCACTCACTCACCCCGGTCACATAGTTATCTATGCTCCCGGGGATTCGCTCCCTTGCCGTCGCGATGCAACTTGAAATCTATTAGGTATACTTGTAATAACTGAGTTCGCACTCAGTGATTATGGTTATTATGGTTTTTCCGGCCGTTGAACTCGAACATTAATTACTCGTCCATCGGGGATATCGCATAGTTCACCATCATTATAATAAATGACTTCTCCATCACCATTAACGCTCTTAACACGTTTATTTTGAGCAAATATCGGCGCATCTTTATTTTGACGATGGTAACATTCAATGGTTATATTGCCATTAGATGGATCTACTGATTCACAAACCCAAATCAGATTTAACCCGTTGCTATCTGCCGGAACGATAGTACCACCGTGAATTCCCCATGCTCCATCTTTAGCAAAACCGTTGCAGCCGCTGATGCGATATTTCCCTATATCTATCCGCTCGACAGTCATACCTTCCGCTTCACGGGTTAGCTCATAAGTTCCGTCTGGATGAATATTCACTACAGGGCTGGATACTTTGAGATTGCCGTTAGTATCGGCAATGCAATTATCATTAAAAACTGCAATAGGGTTACCGTTATATCTCAACTTCTCGCCAACTGTCAGCCTGCCATATTTTTTTTCATTGCAAATATCAAAATCCGATGACCCATCACCGGGAACCCCAATGTAGGCGGTTCTTTTTCCTCCCTCAAAAAACTGAAAATATGCATGTCTACCCGTGTCATATATTATATTAAAAATGCCTCCGGCCCCCTTTAAATTTGCCGATCCAGCATCAATCCTCCCCTCAGGAGAAACAGAAAAAACCCGATTGTTATTAAAATATGCAACCAACTCACCACCGATTGTTAATTTGCCAGATTTTTTTTCGTTACAAATATCAAAATCCGGTGAACCGTCACCTGGAAATCCAACGTAAGCTGTTCTTTTTGCTCCCTCAATAAACTGACAATATGCATGTTTACCCGTGTCATGAATTATATTAAAAACTCCGGCATTCCCCCTTATACTCGCCGACGCAGCTTCAATATGACCTGCGGGAGAAACAGAAAAAACCCGTTTGCCATTAATATCTATCGTATATCCGTAGGTATCAACACTACCGCCACGCACAATACCGGTTTTAATATAATTGTCATACCAATTGTAAAGCGTAAACCCGACTATCTCACTTGCCGGTTTAACTCCCTGCAAAGAAACTAACATAGTCGCATTACGTTCAGTAGGCAGTGTTTCAACCTGTTTAAACCTAAAATACTGTGGATAATTCCCCCCATTGGCCGATACCGCATTTTTCGCCAATTCCACTGTTTCCGATAAGCCGAGGTTTTTCACAAACGCGTTTTTATCAGGAATATCTGCGCCATTTTGATTTTTTGCCAACCGGTTATTCGCATTATCATTTACATCAGAAACAAGTTTCTGCGTTACCGCGAGGGTATTGCTGTTGCCGGTTTTATCTGTGAGCTGAATAACACCTTTTTGTGTTAATGAGGCACTTGGCACTTCTATTGCGATTTTTTGTTCTAACGCTCTATTTAATTGAACAATAAGTTTAGCAATATCCCCATCATCCAGAACATCATTGCCGGAATATGTTGCGATAAAATTGGCCAAAACAGATGTTATTGTCGATGACTGACGTAATACCTTGTTTAGTAAATGAGTCGTAATGTTTTCTGGTGGAAACCCCGTCTTCAAACTCCGGCTTTCTTCATATCCTTCTTGACTGACTACATTAGCATTATTACTAATAGAAAAAGCTTTAAAATCATTTTTTTGACTCATATATCCTCCTAAAATTATAAAAACATCATTTCATAATCAACATATTGAATTATCGTAAAAATCGTTCCGAATAACTTATTTTAATTATAGTTTATCTCGAAAAAACAATAATGAAACTTTCTTGTGACTCAGGTAGTTAATTATTTTTGTACTACTGACAACAATAAAAGATTCAATATTTTCAATCCAGAAAGATATCAAAACTATTTATGCTTAATATCTGTAAGTAACTTTTCTCCTTCCAATTTCCTCTCAAAAATTTTCGTAACAATATTTCCTCACTTTCAAACTGAACTTTGTACTTGTAGCCCCCGACAGGTAAACTATTCTTCTTTTTGTTTTACTGCCTAAAAGTGAAGAAAAATAGTGAGTAACATAAAATTAATCGTCGGTCTGGCTAATCCCGGTGCTGAATATGCCCAGACTAGACACAACGCCGGAGCCTGGTATGTTGACCTGCTCGCTCGGAGCCACAATCAATCACTGAAAGAAGAGAGTAAATTTTTCGGTTATACCGCCCGAATTAATATCTGTGGTTACGATGTTCGTCTGTTAGTCCCGACGACATTTATGAATCTCAGTGGTAAATCTGTCGCTGCTCTTGCCTCTTTTTACCGCATCCAACCGGACGAAATTCTGGTGGCCCATGATGAACTCGATTTACCGCCAGGAGTGGCAAAAATGAAACTGGGTGGTAGTCATGGCGGTCATAATGGCTTGAAAGATATTCAGAACAAATTTGGCAATAATCCTAACTTTCACCGCTTACGTATCGGTATCGGTCATCCCGGCGACAAAAATAAAGTAGTCGGCTTTGTGTTAGGCAAACCACCAGCCAGTGAACAAAAGCTGATCGATGATGCGATTGATGAAGCACTGCGTTGTACTGATATTCTGATGAAACAAGATATGGATAAGGCAATCAATCGCTTACATAGCTTCAAAGCCAACGCTTAATGACATGGAATCGATAAATCTTGTCTGTAAGATCGTGATAGCCCGCCATTCCGTGTATAATGGCGCCAATTTTTTTTGACTCATCGAACAGGCTAACACAGCCTTTTGATTTATAAGTAAATTAAGGTGAAAATCATGGGATTCAAATGCGGTATCGTTGGCCTGCCTAACGTCGGAAAATCAACATTATTCAATGCGCTGACTAAAGCAGGTATCGAAGCAGCAAACTTCCCGTTCTGCACCATTGAACCCAACACCGGTGTAGTCCCTATGCCAGATCCACGGCTTGAACAACTAGCGGAAATTGTGAAACCTCAGCGAATCCTACCGACCACGATGGAATTCGTCGATATTGCTGGTCTGGTAAAAGGCGCCTCAAAAGGTGAAGGCTTAGGCAACCAGTTTTTGACTAACATTCGTGAAACAGAAGCTATCGGTCATGTTGTGCGCTGCTTTGTCAATGACAATATCATTCACGTTTCTGGTCAAGTAGACCCTGCTGCTGATATTGAGATCATCAATACCGAATTAGCCCTTTCCGATCTGGACACCTGCGAACGAGCCATTCATCGTGTCCAGAAAAAAGCGAAAGGCGGCGATAAAGATGCCAAAGCAGAACTGGCCGTGCTGGAAAAATGTCTGCCTCATCTGGAACAAGCGGGTATGCTGCGGGCGTTGGATCTCAGTACCGAAGAGAAAGCCGCTATCCGCTATCTGAGTTTCCTGACGCTGAAACCCACCATGTACATCGCTAACGTCAACGAAGAAGGGTTTGAAAACAACCCACATTTGGATGCGGTTCGGGCAATTGCAGAAAAAGAGGGTTCCGTAGTGGTACCGGTTTGTGCGGCAGTAGAAGCGGATATCGCCGAGCTGGAAGATGATGAACGCGCAGAGTTTATGGCTGAACTTGGTCTGGAAGAGCCCGGTTTAAATCGCGTTATCCGCGCTGGCTATCAGTTACTGAATCTGCAAACTTACTTCACTGCCGGCGTAAAAGAAGTTCGGGCATGGACCATCCCGGTTGGCGCAACCGCACCACAAGCCGCCGGTAAGATCCATACTGATTTTGAAAAAGGTTTTATTCGCGCACAAACCATCTCTTTTGAAGATTTCATCTCTTACAAAGGTGAACAAGGGGCAAAAGAGGCCGGCAAGATGCGTTCAGAAGGTAAAGACTATATCGTTAAGGATGGCGATGTGATGAACTTTTTGTTTAATGTCTAAATCATTTCTGTAGTCTCAAAGCATCTCAGGATGTTTCATGGAGACAATAAATACACTTAAAATCCACGCGGTTGCGTGGATTTTTCAGATTGCTGACACGCCTCGTTTAAAATAACGGGGTTTGTTTGAAAGACATCAAAGTGATGCAAGCCTTACAGAAAGGTCAAGCATCACCGTGATATTACCGCCATTCTCAGGGCTAAATGCGCCTGTTACGAGCAACGAATTACAGGTTCAACTGAGCCTGTATTTTTTCTATCTCCTTTATCCACTGCTGTTGAAGGTGCGGTTTCTGGTGAGCAATCTTACGTTTCCTATCGACTTCCAGTTTTTCTTCAAGATGAAACAGGCGCTCCAGTAATTGCTCTTCCGGCAATAAGAGAGGTTGCAACCTGCCGTCAGCAATGTGGGAGGCATAGCGGCCGTACTCCTTGTGTTTACTTTGCTGCTGACCCATCTGTTCAATTTGCTGATAAATAGCCTCAATATCGTAATACTCTTCCAACTGGTTGTTATTGATAAACCAAAAACGCTGACAGCTATTTTCAATCAACCAGCGATCATGGCTAACAACAAGTAATGCACCACTAAATGTCGCAATTTGCTCACACAGCGCTTCTTTACCTTCAATATCCAAGTGGTTAGTCGGCTCATCCAGTATGATCAATTCATATTTCGCCAAACTCAGTCCTACAAACAGTAACCTTGAACGTTCACCGCCACTAAGGGTAGCCACTTTCTGCTGATGGCGCGAGTAAGCAAAACCAGCGCCGATCAGAGCCATCTTGCGCTGTTCGTCTGTCAGTGGCGCAAATGGCCGTAACGCATCTGTCAAGCTGTCATTATCATGCAATTGGTGCAATTGCTGATCGTAATAACCTGCTGTAATGGCCGGATGGAATTTTATCTCGGGACTGTGGCGCACCTCTGAGAGATAGCGTTGCCACAACAGTCGCAATAAGGTTGATTTACCACAACCATTGGCACCAATGATAGCAATGCGATCACCACTTTTTACCTGATGAAAACCGGTGGTAAACAGCGGCATTGAGCTACCCTGTACTGTTATGGCGGCATAGTCAAACTCAAGAACGCGATCAGCCTGAATAGGCTGACCAGTTAATGCCAACTGCCACTGGTAACCTTCCGTCAATACTGTCTGCGCATCTTTCAGGCGCTCAACATGTCTTTCCATCTGTTTCGCTTTGCGTGCCAGATCCTCGTTATCATAAACGCGTCCCCAGATTGCAAGACGTTTGGCGCTGGACGTGATTCGATCAATCTCTTTCTGTTCAAACTGATGGCGATGTTCATCGCTTATGTCTTTCTCTACAAGTGCTTGCCGGGCCTTAGAGCAGGGTAAACGATAAAAATAGAGGGTCTTGTCGCGCAATATCCATGTGCAATTAGTGACCTTATCGAGCAAAGCCTGATCGTGGGAAACCAGAATAAAACTACCTTTCCAGGATTGAAGAAAATTACCCAGCCACCATAGGGTAGGTAAATCCAGATGGTTACTCGGCTCATCCAGTAATAGCAGATCAGGCTCCTGTATTAATGCCCGGCCTAATAGCAAACGTGTGTGTTGCCCGCCGCTGAGCTGACTGGCAGGCTGTGCCCACAGGGCTTCAGCAAAACCTAGCTGTGTCAGAAGGATTTCCGCACGCCAGCGCTCTGTCACACGTTCATCAGCAGGTAATTTTTGCAAAACTGCATCGATCAATGGCTGATTTTCCACGTCTTCCGGTAAATGCTGCTCAATATAGGCAGTCACACAATGGCTGGCATAGTGAATAGCGCCGCCGCTGGGAAGTAGCTGTGCCGTCAATAATTTTAATAGCGTACTTTTTCCACTACCGTTATGACCAATCAGACCGATACGATCACCAGCCTGAATAGTGAAAAAGACATCATTCAGCAATGTGCTGGTTGATGTTTCGTAACAAATTGATTTTACAGATAATAATGTGCTCATGGCTTACTCATTTTTCAGGCGTGAAAACGCCCGGGTTAAGTCGGGAACGACAACCCAGTAAGCTGAGGAAGAGATTTTTTTGGATAACTTCGCTCAGGCAGGATTATCGCAGTGTAATACTGTGAAAGCCTGAGCTTTGGCGATTACCAAAGAAGTGTGAATATTCGATCACATCACACAACATCATAATTAGCCTCCTTAATTTATTTTTCCAAGTTGAACGGTGCTGTTATCGTAACAAAGCTGTTTGTTTATAAGCAAACAATAATATTAAAACTCCTAAAATCCGCGTAGCTACGCGGATTTTTTATTTCCTAAACTACCAATAAGTCTGACCATAAATTGCAATTTGCACATTATTCAGTAACAAATCACAAAGCGCCATTTATTCCCGTCATCTTTCAAGTTGCCTCTTTGTTGGCTGCATTCACTCACCCCGGTCACATAGTTATCTATGTTCCCGGGGATTCGCTCCCTTGCCGCCGCGATGCATCTTGAAATCTATTGGGTATATTCCCGATGGTATTATTCTTGTGGTTTTTCCGGCAGTTGCACTCGAACATTAATTACTCGTCCATCGGGGATATCGCATAGCTCGCCATCATTGTAATAAACAACTTCCCCGTCGCCGTTAATACTCTTAACACGCTTATTTTGCGCAAATATCGGCGCATCTTTATTTTGACGATGATAACATTCGATGGTTATATCGCCACTGGATGAATCTACCGATTCACAAACCCAAATTAGATTTAATCCATTGCTGTCTGCCGGAACGATAGTACCACCGTGAATTCCCCATTCTCCATCTTTAGCAAAACCATTGCAGCCGCTAATACGATACTTCCCGATCTCTATCCGCTCGACAGTCATGCCTTTCGCTTCGCAAGTTAACCGATAAGTTCCGTCTGGATGAATATCGACCACTGGACTGGAGACTTTAAGATTGCCATTCGTATCCGGCTTGGCGTTGCTTGTTGACCAGACTTTATACCACGGATTCCATTTATTAATGTTACCGTCACCATTATGGGTTCTATAGTGTAATTCGCTCTTCTGCACGTATGTAGAGTGGATCATCAGCTCATAACCCTTAAAGGTCCCATATCCTCCTGAAAATCTCATTCCGGGACCATGTACTCCTGGGCCATTTAACCCTGCTGGATATGCAAAATATGTTGAATTCTGAGGAATGTTATCAAAATTATCGATTGTAGAAGCTGTATTATTCCCAACAACAACCGGTTTTGTACTAATTACTTCTAAACCAAGATTTTCTACAAATGCTTTTTTATCAGGAATATCTGCGCCATTTTGATCTTTTGCCAATCGGTTATTAGCATTATCATTTATATCAGAAACTAGCTTCTGCGTTACCGCAAGGGTATTACTATTGCCGGTTTTATCTGTGAGCTGAGTGATACCTTTTTGTGTTAATGAAGCATTTGGTACTTTGGTTGCAATTTTTTGTTCTAATGCTTCATTTAATTGGGCGGCCAGTTTAACTATATCCCCATCGTCCAAAGCATCATTGCCGGAATATACCGCGATAAAATCAGCCACAACAGATGCTATTGTTGACGACTGACGTAATACTTTATTAAGCAAATGAACAGTAATATGCTCTGGTGGAAATCCAGTCTTTAAATTTGGACTCTGTTCATATTCTTCTTGACTCACTACATTAGCATTATTGCCAATAGAAAAAGATTTAAAATCATTTCTCGGACTCATACACCCTCCAAAATCAAATAATATTATTTTATAAATAACATATTGAACTATTGTAAAAATCATTTCCCATAAATCACTTCAATCATAGTCTAACTTAGAAAAATAATAATGGAATGTTTTTACAACTTAGATTAACAACTATTTTTATAATTGATAGAAATAAAAATTAGACTCCCCAAAATCAAACATATATTAAAACAATTTTCATCCGACATATGAGAATAACGCTTCCACATTTATTTCATCTAGAAAATATTTGTGATAATATTTTCTTTCCAAGAATAAGTAAGGTGAACCATATAAAAAATATTTTAACCAATAAGTTAATATAATTGCTCGTAATTATTTATTTTTCAATAAATATGAATCAAAATAGACCAACAAATAATTAACAATAAAACACATTATTAGAAAACAATAAATAAACAGCAAAACAATATAATGTAAGATTATTCAATAAAAACAACCAAAACACAAATTTTGCTGTAATGGACTTTACATATTACATTTTTACACTATTATTAAAAGATTAGATATATATTTTTACCTATTGATTAAAATATTATCGGTTTTCAGGAACATATGTTTATCACATAAATAAGACCCTATATTATTGATATAAAATAAATTATCGTTTCTGACTCTGAAACTCATTTTAAGTAAAAAATAAAAATCAATTACTTATCTAATAAATCCATAAAGGAAAAAACCATGAGAGATATATTAACAAATTATGATCATAAAATTAAAGATATTCAAGAGTGGATAGAATACATTAAACACAGAGGAGAAAAATATCCTAAAACTCAGCAACATTCAGATAATATTTTTACTCATTTCTTAGAAAAGGAAAATCTTTCTGATATACAAAGTCCAGCCAGTGTGGCAGCTACAGATAAATACATACTATTCGCAAAGAAATCGGCCACACCAAATAAATATCCGGTCAGCGTCACTGAAGGCCTACAAACTATCATCAATTTATGTCGAGTAGCATCCGGCTATGATCCATTGGAACCAGAAGGTAATGGCAATGCACAGAAATTCATTGCATTCACAGAAGAAATAGCAAAAGTTCCCTTTCTCTCTTTACTATGGACAGATAAAAATACGATTACTCAACAAAGTCATGATACCAATGTCTTGATCGATTCTTTTGTCGAAGCCTTTCGAGGGTTATCTCCCCAAGATAAAATTAAAATTAAAACTTATTTGAAAGAGTTGATTAATACCGCCTTATCATATGCCGATCAAAAAGAAAAGAAATCTAACCTGGTACAATATGCTCTGGCTAAAACCCCAAATGGGGCGTCACTCTTACTTTATTCTTCTGTGCTAACAATAAAGAAAGTAGATAACAAGGGTACTATTAAATTCACCTCTCATTATAATCTTTGCCAGGCAGAGTATAATCTCAGCCAGAAAATGTGGGAAATAGTAAAATCTGCATTCGAGAAAGAAGATAAGATAACTATAGAATATTTAATTGATTGTATGACAACCAAAATGAAGACATAAATTAAAAAATTTCTATAAGTAGATTAATTGATTTATATCAACAATATTATTAACAATATGTAATGAGATTATTTCTAGTTATTCAATAAAGTCATCAAGTTAAAAAATAGACAAATATAATATAAAGAATAGAATATGAGATCAATATATATAAAATTAATTATCTTAAAATGTGAATTTCTAAATAGTATTTTAATACTAATATGAAAATATCACATGAACAACTATTTATCCGTGAAGAACAAGTTAAATTACATACCCTTAATATTTGATAGTGAAAAATACCCACTTACGGATATACTTAGTTTACACAAAAATATATTTAATATTTATCAATAAAAATTCAAAATAAAATATTCACTTACATAAATAATAATTCACAGAGAATAAAAATATGCTTTATTTATGGAATATTACCAAGCTAAAAAAACTGTAATATTAAGTACATGATTATCGATTTACCTCACTGTTAAAAATAAGGTTAAATATTGTTCCCTATTTTCAACAGTACTCTAACATTCAATCTCTAACTTAATAAATCTATTAAGGATAAAAATCATGGAAAACATCTTAAATAATCCTGATTATGCAGTTAAAAAAGCCCAAGAATGGATAGAACAAATTGAAAAAGGAGGAACAAGGCTCCTCAAAGATTGGGAACGTTCAGACAATATTATTATGAATTATTCTGATGCTGGAGATGCTTCTGACGTACAGAGCCCAGCTAATGGCGCAGCGACAGGAAATTATACACAGCTTGCAAGAGATTCTTCCACACCATCTAGAAATCCACTAAGTATTGCCGAAGGTTTGCAAACTGTTATTAATATGTGCCGTGCGGTCTCAGGCTATAATCCTTTAGATCCTCAAGGCCCAGGCAATAAAAAGAATTTCTTCTCATTTACAGAAGAATTATCTGGCGTTCCCTTCCTTTCTTTGCTGTCAGCAAGCACGCAATATGTTATTCAAAAAAGCCATGATGCAGATGTTTTGATCAACTCTTTCCTGGAAAATTTCTTAGGGTTATCTAGTCAGGAGAAAGAGCAGATGAAAATCCCGCTGAGGCAACTGGCTATTGCTGCATTATCCTATGCAGGTAGAAGGCAAACTCAATCCAATTTTGTGCAAAGTGTTCTTGCTACCTCACCAAGAGGCGGCGTGTCATTCTTCTTGTATTGGTCTGAGTTTTCAATCATCGCTTCCGAAGATGATAAAGGCATGATCGAATTCAAATCTAGTTACCTCCTGCCACAAGCAGAATATAACCTGAGATACGAATCATGGTTAAATGTAAGACCTGCATTCGAGAAAGCACAAAAGGTATCATTAGAAGATTGGATCAACAGTATGACCACGCGGAAAAAACCAGGAAGTAACGTAAGAGCGCTCTGTATAGAATAATGCGGTGAAATAACCCCAATGGTGTCTGCAAAAGCGTCGTGGACACCATAAATTTCATTAAACAGGCGATAAACCACGGTAATTATTTTTCGCTGGCCCAATTCTCAACACGAAGGCCAAGAACCCGCTTAAATTCGCGCACATTATTAGTCACGATAATCAACCCTTGGCTTCTGGCATGTCCTGCTATTTGATTGTCATAAGCCCCAATGCATAAACCGCTCTGCTCAAGCTCTGCGATGATCTGACCGGCATGTACAGCAGCCTTACTATCGAAATCCAATATCCTCAACCGAGTAATGAATCCCTCAAGAATCTTCATATTGCTTTCAGGATCTCCCGATTTCTCTGCGCCTTTAATCAGTTCCATCAACGTCACCGTGCTGATACACAATTGGTCGTGATGAAGCAGAAAAGCTTCACGCACTCTCTGGGGCCGATTCTTGAGGGTATAGATGCAAATACAGGTATCAAGCATGTATTTCAACATCAAAATCCCTCACGCTCTTGTACTAGCGGCTGCTCGCGTTCTACCATAAAATCGTCCGTAACACTAGGACCATCAAACCAACTGTCCCAAGACTCACCAGCCGGCGTGATTATGCGAGTACGGCCTACAGCGACAACATCAACCCGCTTCACATCTTCCGGAAAAGCGACAACTTTAGGAAGTCGAACTGCCTGAGAACGATTGCTTTTAAATATCGTTGTTTGAGCCATAAAATTTTCCTCATATAGGGATATACTTGTTGTATATCCATAATAAGCATTAAAAAAAGAGCATGTCAATAAAATATACCTAATCTTTCTTAATTAAATACCGCTGCTTTCTCCATGAAATTCTCCTTAATCGGGATTAATATCAGGCCATTTCAGCCAATAATGTATGGCAAATATTACCTAAAGTCTGCATAGCACGTTCCATTTCCTGATTCCAATCAAAAGAGGCATTAAGGCGGAAGGCATGATTAAACTGTTCGCTGGTACAAAACATACTACCCGGCGCAATGCTGATCCCTTCTGCCAATGCTAGCTGATAAAGCCGCTGTGCATTGAACAAAGGTTCAAATTCCAACCAGAGGAAATAGCCGCCTTTAGGGCAATTCACTTTTACTGAAGCGGGCATATAGTCACCAATCGCTCGCAACATCAGGTGTTGACGTTGCTCCAATGTGCGACGAAGGCGGCGTAAGTGGTTGTCATATCCCCCCTCCGCCAGATAATCAGCAATTGCCAATTGCGTCGGCATGCTGGCAGAAACGGTGCTCATCATTTGTAGCTGTTGGATTTTCCTGGCATGTTTTCCTGCTGCAACCCAACCTACCCGAAATCCCGGCGCCAAACATTTAGAAAACGAGGAGCAATGCATGAAGTTGTTTTCACTATCCAACCCTTTCGCCGGTATAGGCCGTTGTTGATCAAAATAGAGTTCGCCATAAACATCATCTTCAATTAGCACCACTTGATTACTGTTCAGGATATCCACCAGCCGTAATTTACTTTCAGCAGACATCGTTCCCCCTAGCGGATTCTGAAAGTGAGTCATTAACCAACAGGCTTTTATCGGGTATTTCTGAACTACCTCCTCCAGCGCATCCAAATCAATACCGTTTTGTGGATCAGTTTTGACGGCTATCGCTTTCAAGCGTAAACGTTCAATCGCTTGTAAAGCACCGTAAAAAGCCGGTGATTCAATCACGACCCAATCACCCGGTTCAGTCACCGACTGTAAACTGAAACTCAGTGATTCCATCGCGCCAGCGGTAATGACAATTTCATCAGGAGAAACATGAATACCATGCATTGCATAGCGGCGCGATATGTTACGGCGTAACTTATCATTGCCCGGCGGCAAATTGGCTAAAGCGCTATGTGGCGCTATTCGCCTGGCTGCCGCCGCTAACGCTTTAGAGAGTTTAGGTTGAATCAATAAGGATGGATCTGGAAATGCTGAACCAAACGGAATAATCGCAGGATCTTTGCACGCCTGTAATACATCAAAAATAGAAGCGCTTATTTCCACGCTTTCACTTAAATGTAATCGCTTTCCCCCTTTTGCTGCGGCAAAAGGTTGCAAACGTTTAGCGACGTAATAACCCGATTGAGGCCGGGAAATGATCCATCCCTGACTTTCTAATAATTGATAAGATTGAACAACAGTCATCAAACTTAAGCCTGACAACTTCACTGATTCTCTCAATGAAGGTAATCTATCTCCCACCAGCCAAGTACCATCTTCAATATGTTGAAGAATTTGTTTGGCAAATTGTTCATAACGCTTCATCAATTCAGACCTCTCGCAAACTGTTATAGTTAATATACAGAAAACTGTCACTATTATAGTTATTTTTTTCATGCTTTACTTACCCACACACATTTCCTGCCTTTATTCAAACTAAAAATAAGAGGTCACTATGTTTGGTTTAAGTGCCTTGGAACTGGCCAGAATTCAATTCGCGTTTACCGTCTCGTTTCACATTATCTTTCCGGCGATTACCATCGGGTTGGCAAGTTTTTTAGCGGTACTGGAAGGGTTATGGCTGAAAACCCGGAATACCGATTACAAAGCGCTATATCATTTCTGGTCAAAAATTTTTGCCGTTAACTTCGGCATGGGCGTGGTTTCCGGTCTGGTTATGGCTTATCAGTTTGGCACCAACTGGAGTTTTTTCTCTGATTTTGCTGGTTCGATCACCGGCCCATTGTTGACTTACGAAGTACTGACCGCGTTCTTTCTTGAAGCGGGTTTTCTCGGCGTTATGTTATTTGGCTGGAATCGTGTAGGTGAAAAATTACATTTCTTCGCCACCTTGATGGTTGCGCTAGGTACTCTGATATCCACGTTTTGGATACTGGCCTCCAATAGCTGGATGCAAACCCCGCAAGGCCACGAAATTGTCAATAATCAGGTCGTCCCCGTCGACTGGCTGGCAGTGATATTTAATCCCTCCTTTCCATATCGCCTGGCTCATATGTCTACTGCGGCCTTCCTCGCCTCAGCATTCTTTATTGCAGCTTCAGCGGCATGGCATTTATTAAAAGGCAATGACTCGACAGCAATGAAAAAAATGCTATCCATGTCGATGTGGATGATTCTGATTATTGCGCCTTTACAGGCATTGATTGGTGATGCTCACGGTCTTAACACCCTTAAGCATCAACCCGCCAAAGTTGCGGCAATGGAAGGCCATTGGGAAAATCTTCCCGGCGAAGCCACGCCGCTGATCCTGTTTGGTATCCCGGATATGGAACGGGAAGAGACGCGTTATGCCATTAAAATTCCTTATCTCGCCAGTCTGATTTTGACTCACAGTATCGATAAGCAGGTTCCTGCGCTTAAGGAGTTTCCACCGGAAGACAGGCCAAATGCGCTTATGGTCTTCTGGTCATTTCGAGTGATGGTCGGCCTCGGTATGTTGATGATAATTGCCGGCTTTTGGGGGCTTTGGTTACGCTATAAGAGACGGCTTTATCAGTCAAAAGCCTTCCTGCGTTTTATATTCTTGATGGCGCCTTCCGGCCTGATCGCCATTCTTGCCGGTTGGTTTACTACCGAAATAGGCCGTCAACCGTGGGTCGTTTATGGTTTGCTACGCACCAAAGATGCGGTATCTGCACACGGTGAAATACATATGAGCATCAGTCTGTTGCTTTTCATCGCGGTTTACAGCTCGGTATTTGGTGTGGGTTACGCTTATATGATGAAACTTATCCGCAAAGGTCCCAAAAAGGAGTTAAAAAATGGGTATTGATCTGCCGTTAATCTGGTTCATCATCATTGTGTTCAGCATCATGATGTACATTGTCATGGACGGTTTTGATCTTGGGATTGGGCTGCTTTATCCCACGGTTAAAAGCGATAGCGACCGCGATTTAATGATGAACAGTGTTGCGCCGGTGTGGGATGGTAACGAAACCTGGCTGGTGCTTGGCGGCGCGGGGTTATTCGGTGCTTTTCCTCTGGCTTACGCCGTTATCCTTGATGCATTAACAATCCCCCTGACATTAATGTTATTTGGCCTGATCTTCCGTGGCGTCGCCTTTGAATTTCGTTTCAAAAGCGCGCCTGAACATCGTCATATCTGGGACAAAGCCTTTATCAGCGGCTCCGTAATGGCGACGTTTGTTCAAGGCGTAGTAGTGGGTGCCTTTATTCAAGGGTTCCCAGTAGAAAACCGGGCTTACGCCGGCGGCTATTTTGATTGGTTCTCACCCTTCCCCCTATTTTGCGGTTTTGGACTGGTGGTTGCCTACGCGCTGTTAGGTTGTGGCTGGCTGATTATGAAAACCGAAGGTCACCTCCAACAAGAGATGTACCGTGTCATTCGCCCGCTCATTTTTCTAATGCTGGCAGTTATCGCCATTATCAGTTTATGGACGCCATTCATTCATCCGGCAATAGCTGAACGTTGGTTCAGTCTACCTAACTTGTTGTTCTTCCTACCTGTGCCACTGTTGGTGGTCTGGGCTGGCTGGAAACTTTTGCATTCCATCAAACGTAAAGCCCATTACACACCGTTTCTATTAGCACTGTTGTTAGTTTTTCTTGGCTACAGTGGATTAGGCATCAGTATCTGGCCTAACTTGATTCCACCGACAATCAGTTATGAAGCCGCGGCAGCGCCACAACAAAGTTTAGGTTTTATGCTGGTCGGCGCCCTACTTATCATCCCAGTGATTCTGGTTTACACCTATTGGAGCTACTACGTTTTTCGGGGGAAAGTTAACCATGAACAAGGCTACCACTGATCAAGTTGCCACTAATCAAAACATCCCACGCCCTTCTGTATGGAAACGGATAGGCTGGATGGTAATGATTTGGTTATGCAGTGTGATGGCTCTTTTTGCTGTTTCCACACTATTTCGCCTTTTAATGACAGCAGCGGGTATGAAATTGAAGTAATTATTAACACTATTTAATAAATTGAGCTAAAGTTTTCATCAGTATTGCAGAACGGAATCTTAACCTGATGAAAGCAAGTTCAAATAACACCATTTTCAAAAATCAAAAACTGTTTGTAATCAACTCCATTATAAATTTATTTTTACTTTTTATCCTGTTGTTGATTAATAAACCGTCGATTACAGATTTAATTTTACCGTTATTGATAATGTTAAGTATTACAAATGTCTACTTTCTGATAAAAGTGGTACATAACTCTGTTCCTGTTAAAGAATGGCAACATGCAAGATACAAAGCAGAAATTAACGCTCTGAAACAAAAAAATGGCTATTTGGATTTTCTCTGTCAAAGCCATTTCAGACTCCAAAATTGTAAACTGCTACCGGAAAAGCTTCAGGAGATTTTTTCCCATCTCAATCGCCTGATCCCTTTCTGTGAAGCCAAAATCATCTTTTATCCATCACAACAAGAATATTTCTTCCGCAATCCTCACCAATGTCCCTATTTCGATATGCCGCTTATTACGAGATGGAATCTAGATGACAACATTGATAACTATGGAATACTCTGGATAAAAACACACAGAAATAGTGATCTTACTCCTGATGAAAAAAAACTGGTCCAGGATGTGGTGACTTTAATGACAAATAAACTATTACGGGAAAATCAGATCCAATGCCAACACCAGAGTATGTTGGCCGCAGAGAGAGCCGCTATTTCCCGTGAACTGCACGATTCCATTGCTCAATCCCTCTCTTTCCTTAAGATTCAAGTTAATTGCTTATACATCGGCAGTGATAATTTACCCAAGCAAAGTTTAACCTCACTGAATATGATTAAAGATGAGTTGAATATTGCCTATCGCCAGCTAAGAGAATTACTGGCAACGTTCAGGAATGAACAACCTCAATGTAATCTACAAGCATCTTTACAGGACTTGATTAATGAATTTAACCACCGTCTAGGCTTCAACATTGAATTCAATTACCGCCTGACACATCAGCACATTCCTGACAGTTACAGCAAACATTTGATACAAATCATTAGGGAATGTTTGAATAACTGTTATAAGCATGCCGATGCCAATTGGATTAGTGTCCGCATTTATCCGATTGATAACAAAATTATTACAGTTGTCAGTGATAACGGCCAGGGTATCAATCTGAACTGCATTAATAAGAACAAATTTGGCATGGCTATTATGCAAGACAGAGTTTCTATCTTGGGTGGACAATTACAGATAAAAAATCGTAAACATGGTGGTACAGAAGTAGAAATTCAATTTTCACTGGATTGAAAAAGGCAGATAAATCTCATTATCGGCAGCAATGCAATTTGTTGAATGATAATAATTAGCATTTGCGTTCATTGCTGTTACACTAAATTTGGTTTTATCAGATAATAACCTTCGGTAAATTTTCCAGAGGAATTTTACGTGACTAATAGAATAATTGAAGAAAAAAATATTTACCGCCCTGCACCACCAAGGCTTGTTCAGGTAAAAAACATTTTCGACGTGACACCTAATATGCGCAGTATTACTTTCACCAGTGAGTGTCTGGATAGTTATCCCACTGAATGTGAAGGCGGGCACCTAAAGATATTCTTACCGCTTCCGGGGCAGACCAAACCCGTATTACCTACTTTATCCCCAGAAGGCCCAATATGGCCGCCGAGTGAACTGCGTCCAATTACTCGCACTTACTCGGTTCGGGCCATCCGCACCGAACAAAAAGAGATCGATATTGAATTTGCACTACACCACAACGGCGGCCCGGCAGTGGAATTTGCTTATCGAGCCCAAATTGGCGATTGGATCGGCATCACTAACCCCGGCGGCCCAGATCCATTATTGCCAAAAGTCAGCCATTATTATATGGCCGGCGACCCAAGCTCCCTACCGGCTATTGCCGCGTTACTGGAAACAGTAAAACCAGATGCGACTGGACAAGTTATTATTCGTATCGATAGTGAGCAAGATATTCAGGAATTAAAAAAACCGGCTGGAATAGCAGTTCATTGGATCACCGGTGATGTTGAAATAACTGACACAATCGTATCTGAATTCAAATCCTGGTCATTACCAACAGAAGACGTCACTTTCTGGCTTGCCGGTGAAGATAAGTTGGTTAAAGAACTTCGTCGCTATATTCGCCGAGAAAAAGGCTATGAACGTCACCAGCTATATGCTATTCCCTACTGGAGGCACGGCTTTGATGAGGAAGGTTATCATGTCCTGCGCCATGAAGTGATGGATAGCGACGATTAACAGCCTTACATATTTATACTCGCTTGATCCCTCTCCTATTGAAATCAGAGGATGAGGGAATCAGCGATATTGATATTATCAGCAAGATCACTTAAAACGAGATTTTTAAAACCGAAGAAATGAGATTGACGATAACTCAATCTCTATTGAATTTGTAACACTTTCTTACAAATTATTTTTTCATAAATTAAAAAAATGAAAATTTTCCTTGCTATTTACTGATGATTTAATAATCATAATTTAAGTTCCATCATATGGACAGTATGAAGGAAATTCTAGCTCCTGCTCCCTTTGTTCAAAGGGATTAATCGATGGGATACATTTTTGTATTCCTGTCGTTCAACTCACTATTACTCACGGCATAAGCGGTGTTTCTTATCTGTGGTAATAGGATTTTGGCTCTCATATTTCTTTGGCGACGAAATCAATTACTGCTATCCAAACGGGATATTTATGCTGATTTCATCAGCATGATGATGAAGGTGATTGATAGCCGGACGGGGAAGTCTTATGAGACTTTCAACCCATGACATGCGGACTCGTGCCTATATAACGTTAATAGTAAGGAAAGAGTATCAATGAGCAAATTAAGCCCACTCGATTGTCTTGACTGTAAAAACATGCTGAAAAACTGGCTGGAATTTCAGTTGGTGGATGAACAAGGGAAACCCTTGGTCAATATGCCTTATCGTTTGAAAATCCGTGGAAATCCTCGGCTAGGACGTAAAGGGGTTACCGATGGTAATGGATTATTAAGGGAAGAAGATATGCCGCCCCATCCGGTAACCCTGTATATCGGCGCCCAACCGCTGGCCGATGAAATGGAACAACGTTCGTTGCGGGAAAAACGGGGAGAGGAATTTTCAGTAGTGAAGCCAAAAGCAGAAGCGGAAGGTCATCAATATCGCTATGTGACTATCGGGCAGATCAGTGATGGGTTGCCGGCGCTAAATGATTGGAATGATCCCAAAAAAATTCCACCTCCCTATCATTTCCCAGACCCGGAACCAAAAGGCTATGAGGTTTATCCGGTAAATCGACGGTATGTACTGGAAGTATGTCCTTTTCGGGCATGGGTTTTGCAACTACATCATCAGAAAGAGTATTCCATTGTGAATGCCTATAATCAGTGTTTGATGAGTGTATTGGCCTATGCTGGCGGGGATGTTGATGTTGAAGGCTCTGTACTTCATTTTTTTAACCGGCAAATGGTGGATGTCTCGAAGCTGCCTTATCAGATGGAAAAGGCATCGGCGACGCCTGTAGTTTACGATGTGCCATTTAGTGAACGTTATACCCGGGTGGAGTTTATTGATTCACAAGCGGGGGACAACAAGCAGAGTGATACCAAACTGTTTTATGTTGCCAGTAAGAAAGATGTGATTGTGAGTTGGCGGGGAACGGCTAGCCTGGAGAATTACCTGACTGATGCCACCTTCCAGCCATTGGCTTTAAGCTGCGATGATGACAAAGCGTTGTGCAGCGAGTTTATTCATCATGGCAAAGTGCATAAAGGGTTTTGGGAGGCATTCAGTCTGGTTGGGAAGTTAAAAGTTCCCAGTGATGAAACTGAAACTAAAACAGTGTTTCGAAATATCGCCGGTTTGGTTACAAACAAGCGATTATTTATTTGTGGCCATAGTTTGGGAGGTGCGTTGGCATTATTGCACAGCGCACAACTAAAAGAACACAATCCTTGTCTCTACAGTTACGGGATGCCGCGAACATTAACTCGTAGTGCAGTAGAGGAATTGTCCTCCATTATCCACTATCGCCATGTTAATGAAGATGATGTAATTCCTTCTGTACCATTTGAGCAGGATATGGATAATGGTTTTTTCAATTACTGGACGCTGGCGGGGTATGACTGGGAAATCATGAAATTATTGTCACCCTCACCGATTATTCAGGCAATTAAGCAGGCGACAGCCAGTAAAGAAATTTATCTGCATCACGGCAAAGTGGTTCATTTTTTTCAAGCTAACAGTTGCCCGGAATGGCTGATTTCCGCCAGGAATGTCTCTCTTATAACGGGTATTGCCGAAGAGATATTGGATAACACCACAAAACTCTACTTAATTCCTGAGTTAAATCAGGAAACAGAAAAGGATTTTTCTCTGGCCGGTGAGCGGCAGAATGCGTTGTTTAATCAGCTCAGTCAACAAGAAAAAGACAAACTGTTTGTTGAAAACAGAAGTGCTGATTTGAAAGGCGGATTCGGTTTCTCTAACCATAGCTCGTATAAATATGCGGGTTATATTGATCAGCGCCTCAGAGAGTTATGCGAACCAGATAAGATTACGGTCTATCAGGACAGCCAGCGTCAATTTAAGGTGAAAATGGATAGTTATAAGATGCTTATCCCTGACAATGTTTACTACCGAAATCTCTATTTTCTGGATATGGATAAGCAGTTAATAAAATCACTGACTGTCAGCCAGCAGGAAGAACAAGGGGAACTGGCTTTACAGCATTACTGTGATAAACAGGAACTGTCCGTATGAAAATATTGAAGATAACGCTGTCCTTATTATTTCTCTATTTTATTTACTGGGCATTTGGCGATACCTTTTTTAACTGGCTTTTTCCTTTTTCATCTGCCGGAAAGGAGCCGTTAATTACTGTGGAAGGCATAGCGCCGAAATACACAAAACCCTATGTATCCGCACAGTATATATCAAAAAACTGTCTTAAATATCAGTTTGATGCAGGTATGTCACCTTTTAAAGTGCCGACTTATTATAGATTGCGTCTAGATGTGAAATCAGATTCACAAACCGGTTACTTTCAGGTGAAGTTACCTTTTAATGGTGGGGGCTGGTGTAAATGGAAAATTAATCGGGCCTCTGTGGCAGTGGGTTATGCCGATGTTAGTCACTTGGTGAAAGATGCTGTTCCCTCTTCAGGAACAGGATTAGCAGCCTTTATCAATGACGCAGCGCGAACAAATTATTCTGAAGCCTCTGAAACTCGTGCATTGAATACTATAGATTACAGACCGGTTATTTATCCTGTTTTAAACATGTTCGAGGGATATCCAGACGGAATTTCCTTACAGGGTGAGGTGGATTTATTTCCTTTTCGGCTGAAATTAATTCCAGGAGCGGAATGGAAAATCACCTTTAAACCTAAGCTGGATGAAACCAAAATGCCCAAAATTACTATTACTAACGGTAAGGGAGAATGGGTTGAATATCCTGATGGACGAATTGACCTTAATCGCCAAACAATAGACTACTGGAAAATAAAGTAACGTTATCAGAGTCTTCTATAAAAATCATTGACCGTCAGTCAGCAAGAAGAAAAAGGGAAACTGGCTTTACAGTACTACTGCGATGGTAAGGAACTTTCAGCATGAGGATATTAAAAATCACACTGTCATTATTACTGCTGTCTTTTATTTACTGGTCGATGGGAGATACCTTTTTTAACTGGCTATTTCCTTTTTCATCTAAGGAAAAGGGGCCGTGGATCACAGTGGAAGGTGTCATGCCGAAATACACCGAGCCGTATGTAGCAGCAAGATATATCTCAGAATCTTGTCTTGAATATGAATTTAGTGCGACGATGACACCTCATAAGGTACCGACTTACAATGTGCTTTATCAAGAAGTAACCACTGATCCCCAAACAGGTTATTTTCAGACAAAATTGCCTTTTAGTGGTGGAGGTTGGTGTAAATGGAAAATTGAGCGGACTTATGTATCGGCGAATTATACCGATGTCAGTCACCTGGTGAAAGATGCTATACCCTATTCGGGGACAGGTTTAACCGCTTTTATCAACGATGCCAAACGAGAAAATTATTCAGAAGCCTCTGAGACTCGTGCATTGAATACTATAGATTACAGGCCGGTTATTTACCCTGTTTTAGATTTGACGGAGGGATTTCCGAAACATATATCCTTACAGGGAGTAGTAGATTCGTTTCCTTTTCGGCTGAAATTAACTCCAGGAGCAGAGTGGAAAATTACCTTTAAGCCTAAGCTAGATGAAACCAAAATGCCGAAAATTACTGTCACTAACGGAAGGGGGGAGTGGGTTGAATATCCTGATGGCAGAATTGATTTAAATAGAGATTCTATTGATTACTGGAAAATAAAGTAACGTTATCAGAGTCTTCTATAAAAATCATTGACCGTCAGTCAGCAAGAAGAAAAAGGGAAACTGGCTTTACAGTACTACTGCGATGGTAAGGAACTTTCAGCATGAGGATATTAAAAATCACACTGTCATTATTACTGCTGTCTTTTATTTACTGGTCGATGGGAGATACCTTTTTTAACTGGCTATTTCCCTTTTCATCTAAGGGAAAGGGGCCGTGGATCACAGTGGAAGGCGTCATGCCGAAATACACCGAGCCGTATGTAGCAGCAAGATATATCTCAAAATCTTGTCTTGAATATGAATTTAGTGCGACGATGACACCTCATAAGGTACCAACCTACAATGTGCTTTACCAAGAGGTAACCTCTGATCCCCAAACAGGTTATTTTCAGACAAAATTGCCTTTTAGTGGTGGAGGTTGGTGTAAATGGAAGATTGAGCGGGCTTATGTATCGGCGAATTATACCGATGTCAGTCACTTGGTGAAAGATGCTATACCCTATTCGGGGACAGGTTTAACCGCTTTTATCAACGATGCTGACCGAGAAAATTACTCTGAAGCCTCTGAGACTCGCGCACTGAATACTATAGATTACAGGCCGGTTATTTATCCTGTTTTGAAAATGGTTGAGGGACGTCCAAACAGAGTTTCCTTACAGAATGTGGTGGATTCGTTTCCTTTTCGGTTGAAATTAACTCCAGGAGCGGAATGGAAAATCACCTTTAAACCTAAGCTGGATGAAACCAAGATGCCTAAAATTATTATCCCACCAGGTGAAGAACCCTCAAGAGTTGAATATCCTGATGGCAGAATTGATTTAAACAGAGACTCTATTGATTACTGGAAAATAAAGTAGTTCTATCAGAGTTTCCAATAAAAATCACTGACCGTGAGCCAACAGGAAGAACAAGGGAAACTAGCTTTACAACATTACTGTGATAAGAAGGAACTATCCGTATGAAAATATTGAAAATAACGCTGTCCTTATTATTTCTCTATTTTATTTACTGGGAGTTTGGTAACACCTTTTTTGACTGGCTTTTTCCTTTTTCACCTGACGAGAAGAAACAGTTGATTACGGTGGAAGGTGTCGTGCCGAAATACACAAAACCGTATGTATCTGCGCAGTATATCTCAAAAGACTGTCTTAGATATCAGTTTGATGCAGGTATGTCGCCTTATCAAGTGCCGACCTATTATGGATTGGATTTGGATGTAAAATCTGATCCGCAAACCGGTTACTTTCAGGCGAAATTGCCTTTCAATGGTGGAGGATGGTGTAAATGGAAAATCAACCGAGCGTTTGTGGCAGTGGGTTATGCCGATGTTAGTCACCTGGTGAAAGATGCGGTTCCCTCTTCAGGAACAGGATTAGCTGCCTTTATCAATGACGCAGCGCGAACAAATTATTCTGAAGCCTCTGAGACTCGCGCACTGAATACTATAGATTACAGACCGGTTATTTACCCTGTCTTGAAAATGGTTGAAGGGAGTCCAAACAGAGTTTCCTTACAAGGCAAGGTAGATTCGTTTCCTTTTCGG
>NZ_JAPFCD010000065.1:0-25371 GCF_026153155.1 Photorhabdus aballayi
GCAAGCACTTTCCTGTTACCGCTCGACTTGCATGTGTTAGGCCTGCCGCCAGCGTTCAATCTGAGCCATGATCAAACTCTTCAATTGAAAGCTTGATGCTCAAAGAATTGCACTGTTAGTTCGTAATGAATTAACTGTTGTTCACTCTTCAAGACTTTAAAACGTATTTTTTTGTGATACGGTCTTGTGAGTGCCCACACAGATTGTCTGATTAATTGTTAAAGAGCAGGCTGACATAAAAATTAACATTCTCGTTCAGCCGGGCTGCGTATACTACGCTTTTCGCCCACAGAGTCAAGCGCTTATTCGCTTTTTCTCTGCCCGACCTCACAATGTTTATCAGCGTTGTGTCGGTCAGTGGTGGCGCATTATAGGGAGCTCAGATTTTTATACAATACTTTTTTTCACATTTATCACCAACAGGCGAATCCTTGTTCTTTTTGAACGAAATTCAAACCGAAATAGCTCAATTCAGCAAGTTTCTTTCATTGCATACTGGTATTTTCCTCACTAAAATCTTATTTAAAGTAAATCTCCATCTTCTCATCAGAGGTATACATGTCCGAAACGTTACGCAGTTACCTTGATACACAACCCAAAGTTGGTCAGAACGTTATGCTAGACTCATCTAGTGTAATCATTGGTGATGTTAGGCTTGCTGATGATGTCAGTATATGGCCTTTAGTCGTCATCCGTGGGGATGTTAATTATGTATCTATTGGTGCACGTACTAACATTCAAGATGGCTCTATATTACATGTGACACACAAAACAACAGGCAATCCTGATGGTTTCCCTTTAATTGTGGGGAATGATGTCACGATTGGACATAAAGTTATTCTTCATGGCTGCACTATCGGTAATCAAGTACTCATCGGTATGGGCTCCATCCTACTTGATGGTTCAATGATTGAAGATAACGTTATTATTGGAGCAGGCAGCCTAGTAGCCCCAGGCAAGGTATTAGAAAGTGGGTACCTTTACATTGGCAGCCCTGCCCGTCAGGTCAGAAAACTAAAACCTGAAGAATTAAAAGGGCTATGTTATTCAGCAAGCCACTACGTTAGCTTGAAAAATAACTACTTGCAGGAAGGTAATATGTAACGTCCCAAACGATCATCATCCTCATTATTAATTACTAATTCGAATTCCTCTTCTATATCCCAACGATTTTGTCGAAAAAGACTTAGTGGATGATGATCTTTCGTTCCATAACGGTATAAAAGATCCTCTGCGCTTATCACGCATTGAACCAATAATCCATTTACCAGTGCAGGAAAAATGACTATCTGCTCTTGCTCGTTCCACTCTTCTCTCTCAGGAAATTGAATAGATTGATTCACGAATGTAATTCCTGTTCCAATGTTAGCAATACGGGCGCAATTTCAGGCAACACGCCATGCCATAATTTAAATGAATGAGCTGCTTGCCCTACTAACATCCCTAATCCATCCGCATAACGAGAAACACCATGCTTCTTAGCAAAGAAAATAAAGGGCGTCAAATTAGCTTGGTAAAACATGTCATAACAGACACAATCTTCATTAAATATGAATGGAGATATGGTAGGAACCTCACCATTAATACCAGATGCAGTCGCATTGATAATGAGATCAAACTCAGGATTATTAAGTGCTTTCATCTCAACAGGCCGAATATTACCTATTGACGAAAAATCATTAGCAACCTGTACAGCGCGACTAAACGTGCGGTTTGTTATTGTAATTTCACAACCAAATTCTAACAATGGAAATAAAACACCTCTGGCAGCACCACCAGCTCCAATGATTAAAATATGTTGTCCTTGAGTAATAAACCCAAGTCGTATCAAATCTGTTAATAACCCTACACCATCAGTATTATCACCAAGCAATTGATTATTATCCAGTAATTTCAAAGTATTAACTGCACCACTGAGTCTTGCTCGTTCAGTCAACTCATTTGCCCGAATAAATGCCTGCACTTTAAATGGCACAGTAATATTGGCTCCTATACCTCCCTGTTTAAGAAATACATCCAATGCCTCTTCAAATTTACTTATCGGCACTAGAATTTTTCCGTAACGATGCTCAATACCTGTTTGTCCCGCAAATAACTGATGGATACGCGGAGATTTACTGTGCGCAACAGGATTACCAAAGACGGCAAATTGATCCATATTTATTCTTCCCCTATCCTTGACGATAAAGCTCACCAGTTAAAGCATCCCGAATTTCTGAAGGATTCTTTCGACCTCCAACATCTCCGTTTAATATAGGAAGCTTATCCCCAAACTGTTGTCTAACTTCTTCTACTGTTCTGCATGGTTCAAGACCATTCAGATTTGCACTAGTCGACACCAACGGTTTACCATAAAAAGTACACAACTGCTTCACCAAAGGATGATCACTAACTCTGACAGCCAAGGTAGTGAATTGCCCAGTCAACCATTTAGATGTACTGAATTTGGCAGGAATTACCCAAGTTACAGGCCCTGGCCAACAAGCAAACATAGTCTCTTTTTGTTCTTCTGTTAGAAGTTTATCATCAAGATATGGCTGTAATTGTTCATAATTATCTGCGATAAGAATCAACCCTTTCTGCCAAGGACGTTTCTTTAATATAAGCAGTTCACTTACCGCTTTTTCACTATCAGGATCACATCCAAGTCCAAAAACAGCTTCAGTCGGATAGGCAATCACTTCTTCTGCTTTTAATGCAGTTAATACATCCTCAAATGCAGATAATGCTTCATTGCTCATTTTATTACTCTGCTTAATTACTTAATTTATTTGCTGTTTTCCACACAATTTGCTGGCACAAAATAACTTTACACCTTGTGATGTACGCTTTTCCACCAACAATGGATAAGAACAAAACATACATTTACTCGCAATTGGCTTATTATTTAATACAAACCGGCAATTAGGGTAACGGTTACACGCATGGAAAATTTTTCCAAAACGTGATTTCCTTTGGAGTAGTTGTCCTTGTTTACATTGCGGACAAGCTATTAACGTCTCATCCGGCTTATCAATTAGCTCTGCATGTTCGCATTCAGGATAACGACTACAGCCAATGAACATTCCATAACGCCCTTGACACAAAATCAAATTAGCCCCACACGCTGGGCATTGCTGCCCTTCAAGTTCTTTTACCACATGACCATCACTTTGTCTTTTTAATGGACGAATATATTGACATGATGGATAACCAGAACATCCAAGAAATGGACCGTGGATACCATTCCGTATAACCAATACAGAACCACATTCAGGGCAATATTCAGTTTCATTAGTGGAGAAAGGAACCATTTTTGCCATACTCTTTTCACTCAAAAAACTATTCTCATATGACGTTAAACAGGACTCTGGAAATTCAGTTAATTTAACTCACACGCACATAACCACCAGCAACCACAGCCACCTGACCCAGTAGTTCCAGCTCAAGGAGCTTTGTCATTACCTCAGTTATAGGTAATGATGAACGCTGAGCAATAATATCAACAGGCGTTATTTCAGCACCTACGTTAACTAGCACATCCGTAAATGGCAACTCAGTTTGCTCAAACTGCGGTTTTACTTCTTCCTCCGTTCTTTCCATATTCAACCATTGTAGTGAACTGTAAACATGTTCCACAATATCCATTGCATTTGTGGCTAAATATGCACCTTGTTTTATTAACCAGTGATTCCCTTCGCTCACTGAATTTCCCAAAAGCCCTGGTAGTGCAAATACATCCCTTCCTTGTTCAAGGGCACAACGAGCAGTAATTAACGAACCACTATTTTGACCTGCCTCTACAACAATCACTGCTGAACTTAATCCACTGATAATCCGATTTCTTTTAGGAAAATTTTTTGCACGTGGCGGAGTATCCGGAAAAAATTCAGAAACAAGAGCACCATTCTCCTCAATTTGCTTTGCTAATGATCCGTGTCTATGAGGGTAAATCTGCCCAAGCCCACTACCTAATACAGCTACTGTTTTACCTCCACTATCCAATGCAGCCCGGTGACAAATACCATCAATACCAATAGCTAAACCACTAGTAATAACTAACTCATATCCAACCAGTTCACTTGCAAAAATTCTTCCCCATTTCTCACCATAATAGCTTGCTGTCCTGCTCCCGACCATCGCCACCTGCTTCTTTAAAAGAATATCTAGTTTTCCTGACACAAAAAGCACAAGCGGAGGGGTATGTATCTGCTTTAATAGAGGTGGATACGAAGGGTGAGAATATGTCAATAAATGATGCTCTGGTTGTTCCAGCCATTTAAGGCATGAAGCTAGTAAGGTTTTATTTACTTTAGTAAATTGCAGAGATTGTGCCGGCGATAATCCACTATCTTTCAGCACAGTGGGGTAACGATTCCCGGAATGTAATAATTTTTCTGCAACATTTGCTGCTCTCTCTGTTGCCAAATGAGAAACCATCTTCATTCGCAACCATACTTCCATAGCTTCCATGTTGTCATCCTGGCTAAGATTGACGGACAAAACTAAACTGCTCAATTAGCAATCGATACTGTCAATCTAAACGGGAAATGTCTAGAATAGACATAGAATACCATTAACATTTTGGACGCAGATCTAAACATATATGTCAGTATTACAAGTATTACATTACCCAGACGAGCGGCTTCGCACTATTGCAACGCCTGTTGGAACAGTTGATGCAGAGATTCGGCGTATCATTGATGATATGTTTGAAACTATGTATGCAGAAGAAGGTATTGGTTTGGCAGCAACACAAGTTGACATTCATCAGCGTATTGTTGTTATTGACGTATCAGAAACACGTAATGAACGTCTCGTTCTTATCAATCCAGAATTACTGGAAAAAAGTGGTGAAACTGGGATCGAAGAAGGCTGTTTGTCTATTCCTGAGCAACGAGCACTGGTGCCACGAGCCGAAAAAGTCAAAATCAAAGCCCTAGATTACAATGGTCAACCATTTGAATTACAAGCTGATGGCCTACTAGCAATTTGTATTCAGCACGAGATGGACCATTTAATTGGTAAACTTTTTGTGGATTACTTATCTCCACTGAAACGCCAACGTATACGCCAGAAAGTAGAAAAACTGGATAAACAAAAAACCCGAACCAAGTAAATTATATTAATACAGGAAATAAACGTGTCTGATTCTTTGCGTATTGTTTTTGCCGGAACACCTGATTTTGCAGCACGCCACTTAGAGGCTTTGTTAATGTCTCAGCATGAGGTGGTTGGCGTTCTAACTCGACCAGATAGACCGGCAGGAAGAGGCAAAAAACTGACACCCAGTCCTGTAAAGGTACTGGCAGAAGAACGTAACATCACCGTTTTTCAGCCAGCTACTTTACGCTCAGAAGAAAACCAACAATGGATTCTAAAACAACAGCCTGATGTTCTCATCGTTGTTGCCTATGGATTGATCCTTCCTAAGACTGTTTTAAATATTCCAAGATTAGGTTGCCTAAACGTACATGGCTCCCTATTGCCACGTTGGCGAGGTGCAGCACCTATTCAACGCTCGCTCTGGGCCGGTGATATAGAAACAGGCGTAACGATCATGCAAATGGATATAGGCCTTGATACTGGCGACATGCTATATAAAGCAAGCTGCCCTATTACATCTGAGGATACCAGTGCCAGTTTATACGAAAAACTGGCCGACATTGGGCCAGATGCGTTACTCAAAACATTATCGTTAATAACATCGGGTAAAAGTCAACCTGAAATTCAAAACGAAAATTTAGTTACCTACGCTGAAAAACTAAGCAAAGAAGAAGCCCGTATAAATTGGGAACTATCTGCAACCCACCTCGAACGTTGTATTCGTGCATTTAATCCCTGGCCCATGAGCTTTTTCGAGATGGAAGGACAACCTGTTAAAGTTTGGAAAGCAGAAGCCATTGCAGAACAAACTTCTGTAGAACCAGGAACTGTATTAAAAGCAGACAAAAAAGGTATTTATATTGCCACTGCTGATGGAATTCTGAACATTACTCAATTACAACCTGCTGGTAAAAAAGCAATGTCAGCAGCAAATCTACTTAACTCTAAACATGAATGGTTTACGCCAGGCAATAAAATCAACTAAATACTATTTTATGCTGTAAGCTCTCTCACAAACTTTCTCTTAATGCTGGCTTTTGTCAGCTTTTTTAACTATGAAAAACACATATAATCTGCGAAGTGTCGCCGCAAAAGCAATCAATCAAGTTCTGGATCAAGGACAGTCTCTGAGTACAGTCTTACCCAAACTGCAACAAAATATAACCGATAAAGATAAGCCCTTGTTACAGGAACTATCTTTCGGAGTATTACGCGTATTACCACAACTAGAGTGGATAATAGGTCAACTAATGGCAAAACCATTAAAAGGTAAACAACGTATTCTTCATTACCTGCTTATGGTTGGAATATACCAACTTACCTATACTCGCATTCCAGCCCATGCAGCACTTGCTGAAACAGTAAACGGAGCCGTAACTCTGAAGTATCCTCAATTAAAAGGGCTAATTAACGGCGTTCTTCGCCAATTTCAGAGACAACAGCTACAGTTAATCGAAGGTGTACAAAATAATCCCAATCATCACTTACACCCAGTATGGCTATTAACTCGAATCCAAAAAGCCTATCCACAACAATGGCAACAACTTATTAATGCTAATAATAAAAAACCACCTATGTGGTTACGAGTTAATCGTATATACCATAGTCGAGATGAATACCTCTCTCTTCTTCATAAATCAGGTATTGATGCGGAACCGGCGCCCAAATCACCTTCTGCTATCCGCATAATTTCCCCTTGTTCTGTAACAATATTACCTGGATTTGACAAAGGTTGGGTCACTGTCCAAGATGTATCCGCACAAGAGTGTGTCGAGTTACTAAAACCCATTGATGGAGAGAAAATTCTCGATCTTTGTGCAGCACCTGGAGGGAAAACAACACATATCCTCGAAACAGCACCAGAATCTCAAGTATTAGCAGTAGATATTGATGAACAAAGAATCAAACGAGTAAAAGAAAATCTCCAACGCCTTAATTGCCACGCTACAGTAAAAACCGGTGATGGACGTCACCCTGAACAATGGGCAGAAAACCAGCAATTCGACCGCATTCTTTTAGATGCCCCATGTTCAGCAACAGGAGTAATCCGTCGCCATCCTGATATCAAGTGGTTACGCCGCGAGGAAGATATTGCTCAATTAGTTCAATTACAAGCTGAGATTCTTGATGCAATCTGGCCATTCTTAAAGAAAGGAGGAACATTAGTATATGCAACCTGTTCTATTCTACCAGATGAAAATAGCCAGCAAATCAGCTCGTTTTTAAAACACCACCCAGATGCAAAACTAGAGGGAACAGGAACAAATGATTATCCGGGAAAACAAATAATACCTGAGTTAAATGGTGGTGATGGTTTCTTTTACGCTCGATTAATTAAACAGTAATATATCTCTGTAATTCATAGAGATAATTATTTGTTTACAATAAATTAGAGAATACTATGAAAATAATTATTCTTGGTGCGGGTCAAGTTGGCGGTACATTAGCTGAAAATCTGGTAGGTGAGAATAATGATATCACTATAGTCGATACTGATCCTAACCGTTTACACCAACTACAAGATAAATTCGATCTCAGAGTAGTCAATGGTCATGGTTCTTACCCTAGGGTATTAAGAGAAGCTGGAGCTGAAGATGCTGACATGTTAGTTGCTGTAACTAATTCTGACGAAACTAACATGATTGCATGCCAAATTGCTTATTCCTTATTTAACACACCAAATAAGGTCGCTAGAATACGCGCAGCAGAGTATATCCGCGAAGCAGATAAACTTTTTCTCCCTAATGATATTCCTATTGACTATCTTATTTCACCAGAACAACTTGTCATAGATTATATTTACAAACTAATTCAATATCCTGGCGCCTTACAAGTTGTTAACTTTGCCGAAGGACGAGTAAGTATTGTTGCAGTAAAAGCTTATTATGGAGGTTCACTTGTAGGAAATGCACTTTCCTCACTTCGTGAGCACATGCCGCATATTAATACCAGAGTTGCTGCAATATTCCGTCAGGATAGACCAATAAGACCACAAGGTTCTACAATTATTGAAGCCGGTGACGAAGTTTTCTTTGTAGCTGCATCACAACATATTCGTGCTGTAATGAGTGAACTTCAACGTTTAGAAAAGCCCTACAAGCGTATTATGATCGTAGGTGGTGGTAATGTGGGTGCCGGCCTTGCACTACGTCTCGAAAAAGATTACAGGGTTAAATTAATCGAGCGAAATCAACAAAGAGCTACAGAACTAGCTGAATTATTACATGACACCATAGTTTTCTATGGGGATGCCTCCGATCAAGAGTTATTAGCTGAAGAACATGTAGAACAAGTAGATGTATTTATTGCTCTAACCAACGATGACGAAGCAAATATCATGTCCGCAATGCTTGCCAAACGCATGGGGGCCAAAAAAGCCATGGTTCTCATCCAACGTAGTGCATATGTCGATTTAGTTCAAGGTGGTGTCATTGATATTGCAATCTCTCCACAACAAGCGACGATTTCCGCTCTACTAGGTCATGTTCGCAAAGCAGATATCGTAAGTGTTTCCTCATTACGTCGTGGAGTGGCCGAAGCTATCGAAGCGATTGCTCATGGAGATGAAAATACGTCAAAGGTTGTTGGTCGAGCTGTAGGTGATATTAAATTACCACCAGGCACTACAATTGGTGCAATAGCCCGCGGTGAGGAAGTCATTATTGCTAATGATTACAGCGTGATCGAACAAGGAGATCATGTAATTATGTTTATTACAGATAAGAAATTTGTCCCCGAAGTAGAGAAATTATTCCAGCCGAGCCCTTTTTTCCTTTAAAAACCAAAGAAATAGTTATGTACCAGTCATATAATTCGAACATAATAACTGATACAACTTGGTATATTTTAATTAGAAGAATATGATGAAATTTTTAAATTATTTTATGGATTTACAATGAAAAGTAATTTTACCAATTTAGCTGCTGACGTCAGCCTCGATATGATCATAAAAGAACACCGTACCGTCATTCACTATTTTATACACAATGAAACCAATAAACAGATCATTTAGTAAAAAGATATTAAAGATATATCAGACACCCTCAATTTCTGAAACAAAATCACTGTTAGAAATTCGTAAGTTACTGAAAAGCAAGAGATAAATCCATTGAACTAAAAGACCAGTAGTAAAGAATCTAAATAACCCCTTACCACTGGTCTCCCAGTTACTTGCTTTACTATGCTTTTCTTTCCTCTGGTAACTTCCTTTTCCCTTTTTATTTTTTTCAACTCTCTGTTTAAATAGTGGATCACGTAATAAAGCTTCTAGAGCATTATCCTTTATTACACCTTTTTTATGGTGATATATAGTCATCATATGCCTCTATCATATTAATTTATCTGAAAACATAGCAATTGTACTCTCTGAATTTTCAATAATAAAGAAAAATTACTTATTTCTTATTCAAAGCACCTTGTTCTAAAATTTCAAGAATAGAACAATAAGTACTTATATGAGAACTACCACAGCAAGCATCACTTAACATCTTAAGTGAATCACGCATTTTCCTCATTTCAAGAAGCTTTTCCTCCACCTCCATTAATCTAGAATCTACAATTTGCTTCGACTCTTCACAAGTATGATGAGCCGGATCTACACGGATAGACAATAATTCTGTAATGGCCTCCAATGTAAACCCCAATTGCTTAGCATAGCGTATAAACCGAAGGCGCTGTAGATCTTGCTCTGTATAAAGTCTATATCCCCCCTCGGTACGGTTCTGATGCTCCATCATTCCTTGTTTTTCATAGAAGCGCACAGTATCAGGAGTTACATTCGCTAATTTAGCCAGTTGGCCAATACGATACATCTTTAATATCTCCTACAATAGATAAATTGTTTAAGATATCAGCATAGCAGGATGAAAAGGAATAAGTTAGAGATTCATATATGCAAGCGTAAAAAAACCGGGATAAACCCGGTTCTTTTATATGCCCCTACAGATTACTCCGCAGTAGCAACTTCTGTTTGAGGCTCAACAGCGCGGTCAACAAGCTCGATGTATGCCATCGGAGCATTGTCACCAGCACGGAAGCCACACTTTAGAATACGAGTGTAACCACCTGCGCGGCTCGCAAAACGCGGGCCTAGCTCGTTAAACAGTTTTGCCACGATTTCGTTATCACGAGTACGGGCGAATGCCAGACGACGATTAGCTACGCTGTCGATCTTGGCAAGAGTAATCAGCGGCTCAACGACGCGACGCAGTTCTTTCGCTTTAGGCAGAGTCGTCTTGATGATTTCATGACGGACCAAAGAACCTGCCATGTTGCGGAACATAGCTTGGCGATGGCTGCTGTTGCGGTTCAATTGACGACCACTCTTACGATGGCGCATGACCTTATCCTTCTCAGTAAAACCTTAACCTGTGATCTAGTTATTCATCAGCAATACTTGCTGGTGGCCAGTTTTCTAAGCGCATGCCCAGAGATAAGCCACGTGAAGCCAGTACGTCTTTGATCTCTGTAAGAGATTTTTTACCCAGGTTAGGTGTCTTAAGCAACTCAACCTCGGTACGCTGTACCAAATCACCGATGTAGTGGATAGCTTCTGCCTTAAGACAGTTAGCAGAGCGGACAGTCAATTCCAGATCGTCAACAGGGCGCAGCAGGATCGGATCAAACTCTGGCTTCTCTTCTTTTACTTCTGGCTGACGTACATCACGTAAATCAACAAAAGCTTCCAGCTGTTCAGCCAAAATAGTAGCTGCACGGCGAATCGCCTCTTCAGGATCGATTGTACCGTTAGTTTCCATCTCGATAACCAACTTGTCCAAATCGGTACGTTGTTCTACACGCGCTGCTTCAACATTGTAGGCAATACGCTCTACTGGGCTATAACAAGCGTCTACTAACAAACGACCAATAGGGCGCTCATCTTCTTCCGAATGAATCCGGGCAGAAGCCGGCACATAACCCCGACCACGCTGAACTTTAATACGCATGCTTATAGAAGCAGTTTCGTCAGTCAGGTGGCAGATTACGTGCTGCGGCTTGACGATTTCGACATCTCCATCATGGATAATGTCGGCTGCAGTCACAGGGCCAATGCCAGACTTATTCAAGGTAAGAATAACTTCATCTTTTCCCTGAACTCTTACCGCCAGCCCTTTCAGGTTGAGGAGAATCTCCAGGATATCTTCCTGTACACCTTCTTTGGTGCTGTACTCATGCAGTACACCATCAATCTCAACCTCAGTCACCGCACAACCCGGCATAGACGAAAGCAGAATACGGCGCAGTGCGTTACCTAGAGTATGGCCAAAACCACGCTCTAATGGCTCAAGGGTCACCTTGGCGTGCGTCGAACTGACTTGCTCGATATCAACCAGGCGCGGTTTTAGAAACTCTGTCACAGAACCCTGCATTGTGTCCTCTCTTTGGTGCTAAGCTTTACTTAGAGTAAAGCTCGACGATCAGGTGTTCGTTGATGTCAGCAGATAGATCGGCACGTTCTGGAATACGTTTGAACACACCTTCCATCTTCACAGCATCAACCTCCAACCAAGTTGGTTTCTCACGCTGCTCAGCCAGCTCTAAAGCCGCCTTGATACGAGACTGCTTTTTCGACTTCTCGCGAACGCTGACTACGTCATTCGGGGATACCTGATAAGAAGCGATGTTAACAACGCGGCCATTTACCATGATAGCCTTATGGCTTACCATCTGACGCGATTCAGCACGAGTCGCCCCGAAACCCATACGGTAAACAACGTTGTCCAGACGACCTTCCAGCAAACTCAGCAGGTTTTCGCCTGTATTGCCTTTCAGACGAGTTGCTTCTTTATAGTAGTTACGGAATTGACGCTCCAGAACACCGTAAATACGACGAACTTTTTGTTTTTCACGTAACTGCACACCGTAGTCAGACAGACGCGGTTTACGTGCGCCATGCTGCCCAGGTGCTTGTTCTAATTTACACTTGGTGTCAATCGCGCGAACGCCAGATTTCAGGAATAGATCTGTACCCTCGCGACGGCTCAGCTTGAGCTTAGGACCCAAATATCTTGCCATTTTCTTTCTCCAATCGAACCTAAAAAAGTAAACGCTATTAAACGCGACGTTTTTTAGGTGGACGACAACCGTTATGAGGGATCGGAGTCACATCAGTAATGTTAGTAATGCGGAAACCTGCCGCATTTAACGCTCGAATAGTTGACTCGCGGCCAGGACCAGGTCCTTTAACCATAACTTCCAGGTTCTTAATTCCGTATTCTTTCACTGCTTCGGCACAGCGCTCTGCTGCAACCTGAGCTGCAAACGGAGTAGATTTACGAGAACCACGGAAACCGGAACCACCGGCAGTTGCCCAACCCAGGGCGTTACCCTGACGGTCAGTAATGGTCACGATGGTGTTGTTGAAAGAAGCATGGATATGAGCCACACCGTCAGAGACTTGCTTTCTTACACGCTTACGTGCACGAATAGGTGCTTTTGCCATTATACAATACCCCGATTATTTCTTGATCGGCTTACGTGGACCCTTACGGGTACGTGCATTGGTCTTAGTACGCTGGCCGCGAACAGGTAGACCACGACGGTGACGTAAACCACGATAAGTACCAAGATCCATCAGACGTTTGATGCTCAGGGTTACTTCACGACGTAAATCGCCTTCTACAACGTATTTAGCAACTTCGTCACGCAGCTTATCAATTTGCTCTTCAGACAGCTCGCTGATCTTAACATGTTCAGCAATACCCGCCGCAGCACAAATGGCTTGGGAGCGAGTTTTACCAATTCCGTAAATCGATGTTAAAGCGATTACGGTATGCTTTTGATCAGGAATGTTAATGCCTGCTATACGGGCCACTATGCACTCCTAAGTTATTTATTTACCGCAACACCATTCTGAAAAGCCCGTTTTCAGGATACTCAAACAATGTTGCTGTGATATAAAAAAGATTGGCTGGCTAATTTAGCCAGCTCAAACCGACTTTGCAAGAAAAATATGCTATTTTATTAGCCTTGGCGTTGTTTATGCTTAGGCTCCGCACTACAAATCACACGAACGATACCGTTACGCTTAACGATTTTGCAGTTGCGGCATAATTTCTTGACGGAAGCACGAACTTTCATTTTTACTCTCCGTAACTTCTCAAGCAAACCAATTAACGGTTATAACCTTTAAGATTTGCCTTCTTCAATGCAGACTCATACTGACTTGACATCATCAGAGTTTGCACTTGAGCCATAAAGTCCATGATGACTACAACTACGATAAGTAGCGAAGTACCGCCAAAATAGAATGGCACCTTCATCGCGTCACGCATGAACTCCGGGATTAAGCAGATAAAAGTAATATACATCGCACCAACTAAAGTTAGGCGTGTCATTACCTTATCAATGTACTTGGCTGTTTGCTCTCCCGGACGAATTCCTGGTACAAATGCACCGGACTTCTTCAGGTTATCTGCTGTTTCTCTTGGGTTAAAAACCAACGCAGTATAGAAAAAACAGAAGAAGATGATTGCAGACGCGTAGAGTAACACATAAAGCGGTTGCCCAGGCTGCAAGTACATCGAAATAGTAGTCAGCCAGTTCCAGCCAGTTCCTCCCCCGAACCAAGAAGCTATGGTACCAGGGAACAGAATAATGCTGGAAGCAAAAATTGCAGGGATAACCCCAGCCATATTCACTTTCAACGGTAAATGTGTACTCTGTGCAGCATAAACTCGGCGACCCTGTTGACGTTTCGCATAGTTAACAACAATACGTCGTTGGCCACGCTCCATGAAAACAACGAAGAAAGTTACTGCAAACACTAACACTGCAACCAACAGCAACAGGAGGAAGTGCAGATCGCCTTGCCGAGCTTGCTCAATGGTATGGCCGATGGCCGGCGGCAAACCCGCAACAATACCAGCAAAGATTATGATAGAGATACCGTTTCCAATACCACGTTCAGTAATCTGTTCACCCAGCCACATTAGGAACATAGTCCCAGTAACCAGGCTCACAACAGCCGTGAAGTAGAAAGCAAACCCTGGATTGATCACCAGCCCTTGCATTCCTGGCATATTCGGCAAACCAGTAGCAATACCGATTGACTGGAATATAGCCAGCACTAAAGTACCATAGCGAGTATACTGGCTAATCTTACGACGACCAGCTTCCCCTTCCTTCTTAATCTCTGCCAACGTTGGATGAACCACCGTCAACAACTGAATAATAATAGACGCAGAAATATACGGCATTATCCCCAGTGCAAAGATAGAAGCACGACTCAAAGCACCACCAGAGAACATGTTAAACATTTCAATGATGGTGCCCCTTTGCTGTTCGAGCAATTTGGCAAGCACAGTGGCATCAATACCAGGGATAGGAATAAAAGAACCAATGCGGAAAACAATTAACGCGCCAATAACAAACAACAGCCTACGTTTCAGCTCGCCCAGTCCACCTTTAGCACTTTGAAAATCTAATCCTGGTTGTTTAGCCATCTGTTACTTATTCCTCAATTTTACCGCCAGCAGCTTCGATTGCAGCACGAGCGCCTTTAGTAACACGAAGGCCACGCACAGTTACTGCACGATTGATTTCACCAGAAAGAATAACTTTCGCGAATTCAATTTGAGTGCCAACAACATTAGCGGCTTTCAATGCGTTCAGATCGATAATATCGCCTTCAACGGCAGCAAAATCAGACAAACGAACTTCTGCTGTAACCATCGCCTTGCGTGAAGTAAAACCAAATTTTGGCAAACGACGGTATAAAGGCATCTGACCACCTTCAAAACCGCGACGTACGCCACCACCAGAACGAGACTTCTGGCCTTTGTGACCACGGCCACCGGTTTTACCCAGGCCAGAACCAATACCACGACCTACACGTTTAGGCGCATGCTTGGAACCTTCAGCCGGAGACAGAGTATTTAAGCGCATCTGTTACTCCTCAACTTTAACCATATAGGAAACCAAGTTGATCATACCACGTATAGCAGGAGTATCTTCACGCTCTACTGTATGACCGATACGGCGCAGACCTAAACCAACCAAAGTTGCCTTATGCTTAGGCAGACGGCCGATTGAACTGCGAATCTGTGTTATTTTAATAGTCTTAGCCATGGTCATTACCCCAGAATTTCTTCGACGGATTTACCACGCTTAGCTGCGACCATTTCTGGAGACTTCATGCTGTCTAAAGCATCCAGAGTTGCACGAACCACATTAATAGGGTTAGTGGAACCATAGGTTTTAGCCAGTACGTTACGAACACCAGCCACTTCCAAAACAGCACGCATAGCACCGCCTGCGATGATACCAGTACCTTCGTGAGCAGGCTGCATGAACACACGGGAACCAGTGTGTGCACCTTTTACTGGGTGATACAAAGTGCCGCTGTTCAGTGCGACGGTTTTCATATTGCGACGGGCTTTTTCCATCGCTTTCTGGATTGCTGCCGGAACTTCGCGTGCTTTGCCGTAGCCAAAACCAACGCGACCATTACCATCACCTACAACAGTCAGTGCGGTAAAGCTGAAAATCCGGCCACCTTTTACGGTTTTAGATACGCGATTTACCGCAATCAGCTTTTCCTGCAGTTCGCCAGCTTGTTTTTCGATGTGAGCCATCTTACACCTCTACCTTAGAACTGAAGGCCAGCTTCACGGGCAGCATCTGCCAGTGCCTGGACTCGACCATGATATTGGAAACCAGAACGGTCAAAAGATACATCTTTAATACCTTTTTCCAGAGCACGTTCAGCAATTGCCTTGCCAACCGCTGCTGCTGCTTCTTTATTTCCAGTGTATTTCAGTTGCCCATTGATAGCTTTTTCTGTAGTAGAAGCTGCCACCAAAGTTTCAGAACCGTTTGGTGCTATAACCTGCGCATAAATATGGCGAGGGGTACGATGTACCACCAGGCGAGTTGCACCCAGTTCCTGGAGCTTGCGGCGTGCGCGGGTCGCACGACGGATACGAGCTGCTTTCTTATCCATAGTGTTACCTTACTTCTTCTTAGCCTCTTTGATACGCACGACTTCGTCGGCGTAACGAACACCCTTACCTTTATAAGGCTCAGGACGACGATAGGCACGCAGTTCTGCCGCAACCTGACCGATTACCTGTTTATCAGCACCCTTTAGTACGATTTCAGTTTGTGACGGACATTCTGCAGTAATGCCTGCTGGCAGTTCGTGGTCAACTGGATGTGAGAAGCCCAGAGACATGTTGATAGCATTGCCTTTGACTGCTGCACGATAACCAACACCTACCAGTTGAAGCTTCTTAGTGAAGCCTTCGGTAACACCGATAACCATAGCATTCAGCAAAGAACGAGTTGTACCCGCCTGTGCCCAACCATCAACATAACCATCGCGTGGAGCGAAAGTCAGTTGATTATCTGCATGCTTAACTTCAACTGCGCTGTGGATTGTACGACTTAGCTCGCCGTTTTTACCCTTAATCGAAATAACCTGACCGTCGAGTTTTACCTCTACGCCGGCAGGAATAACGACGGGTGCTTTTGCAACACGAGACATTCTTTCCTCCCGAATTAAGCTACGTAGCAGAGAATCTCGCCACCAAGACCAGCTTGGCGCGCTGCACGATCAGTCATTACACCTTTAGAGGTAGAAACAACAGCGATACCCAAACCAGCCATAACTTGTGGCAGCTCATCTTTTTTCTTATAGATGCGCAGACTTGGACGGCTTACACGCTGAATACTTTCTACAACAGCCTTACCCTGGAAGTATTTCAGTACTAATTCCAGCTCTGGCTTGGTGTCGCCTTCAATTTTATAATCTTCAATATAACCTTCTTCCTTCAGCACCTTGGCAATTGCCACTTTCAGCTTGGAGGAAGGCATGGTGACCGCAACTTTATTCGCGGCCTGACCGTTACGGATACGGGTCAGCATATCCGCGATGGGATCTTGCATGCTCATCTGTCTTTACTCCCGTGATTCAATTGGTGACAATTACCAGCTAGCCTTTTTAAGGCCCGGAATTTCACCGCGCATGGCGGCTTCACGGACTTTAATACGGCTCAACCCAAACTTCCGCAAAAACGCATGCGGACGACCAGTTTGGCGACAGCGGTTACGCTGACGAGAAGGGCTGGAATCACGTGGCAGTGTTTGCAGCTTAAGAACAGCATTCCAACGCTCTTCATCAGATGCATTCACATCAGAAATGACAGCCTTCAATTCCACGCGTTTAGTGAAGAATTTTTCAGCTAATTTCGCACGTTTTACATCACGTGCTTTCAATGATTGCTTAGCCATGAATACCCTGCCTTACTTGCGGAACGGGAAGTTAAAAGCAGCCAACAGTGCGCGGCCTTCATCATCAGATTTCGCAGTTGTGGTGATAGTAATATCCAGACCACGAACACGATCCACTTTATCATAATCGATTTCAGGGAAGATGATTTGCTCACGTACACCCATGCTGTAATTGCCACGACCATCAAATGACTTAGCAGACAAACCGCGGAAGTCACGAATACGAGGTACAGCAATAGAAATCAGGCGCTCAAGAAACTCCCACATACGTTCACCACGCAGGGTCACTTTACAGCCGATTGGATAGCCCTGACGGATTTTGAAGCCTGCAACTGATTTGCGTGCTTTGGTGATCAATGGTTTTTGACCAGAGATTGCTGCCAGATCCGCTGCCGCATTATCCAGCAGTTTCTTATCAGCGATCGCTTCACCAACACCCATGTTCAGGGTGATCTTCTCGACCCGAGGGACTTGCATGACAGAATTGTAGCCAAACTGAGTCATCAGTTTTTGGACTACCTCGTCTTTGTAGTAATCATGCAGTTTCGCCATCGTATTACTCCAAATTACTTGATAGTTTCGCTGTTAGATTTAAAGAAACGAACTTTTTTTCCGTCTTCAAATCTAAAACCTACACGGTCAGCCTTACCGGTTGCCGTATTGAAGATCGCAACGTTTGAAACCTGGATTGCAGCTTCTTTTTCAACGATGCCACCTGGCTGGTTCAGAGCCGGAACAGGCTTCTGATGTTTTTTAACCAAGTTGATACCTTCAACAATGACTTTCCCAGTAGAAAGAACCTGTTTTACTTTACCGCGCTTACCTTTATCTTTTCCAGTCAACACGATAACTTCGTCATCACGACGGATTTTCGCTGCCATTGTCCGCTCCTTAGAGTACTTCTGGTGCCAGGGAGATAATTTTCATGAACTTTTCATTACGAAGTTCACGAGTTACCGGCCCAAAAATACGCGTACCGATAACTTGCTCACTTGTGTTGTTTAACAACACGCAAGCATTGCCATCGAAGCGAATGACAGAACCGTCAGGGCGACGAACACCCTTCTTGGTGCGCACCACTACCGCTTTCAGGACATCACCTTTTTTCACTTTACCACGAGGAATTGCTTCCTTGATGGTGACTTTTATGATGTCGCCGACGTGTGCATAGCGACGGTGCGAGCCACCCAGAACCTTGATACACATTACGCGACGTGCACCGGAGTTGTCGGCCACGTTCAGCATAGTCTGTTCTTGGATCATTTTAGTGCTCCGCTAAATGTCAACTACTACTGAGCCCACTTCACTACTATAATTTAATATGAAGAGGCCGTTCAGATACCCCATATCATGAGGGCGCGGCATTATAACACCACATCTCAGATATAGATAGAAAAAATAAACGGCTCATCGCCTGAGCCGTTTACTCTATTCGAGCCAGCTTACAGAATCGCTTTCTCTACAACGCGAACTAAAGTCCAAGATTTAGTTTTGGACAGTGGACGGGTTTCGCGGATTTCCACCACATCACCGATGCCACATTCATTGTTCTCGTCATGTACATGCAGTTTAGTCGTACGTTTGATGAATTTACCATACAGAGGGTGTTTCACCTTACGCTCAATAGCAACAACAATAGATTTCTCCATTTTGTCACTTACAACACGACCTTGCAGAGTACGGATTTTATCGGTCATTACGCACCCGCCTTCTCAGTCAATAAAGTCTTAACGCGTGCGATATTACGACGCACTTGTTTCAACAGATGAGACTGTTGTAGCTGGCCACTTGCAGCCTGCATGCGCAGGTTAAATTGTTCACGCAGCAAATTCAGCAGCTCAGTGTTCAGCTCTTCAACGCTTTTTTCGCGCAGCTCTTGTGCTTTCATTACATCACCGTCTTAGTTACAAAGGTGGTCTTGATAGGCAGTTTCGCTGCTGCCAGCTTGAATGCTTCACGAGCCAGCTCTTCAGGCACACCGTCCATTTCATAAAGGACTTTACCAGGCTGGATCAAGGCAACCCAATATTCTACGTTACCTTTACCTTTACCCATACGCACTTCGAGTGGCTTTTCAGTAATAGGTTTGTCTGGAAATACACGTATCCAGATTTTACCTTGACGTTTAATTGCACGGGTCATAGCACGACGTGCCGCTTCAATCTGACGTGCCGTCAGACGACCACGGCCCACAGCTTTCAGACCGAAAGTGCCGAAGCTAACATCCGCACCTGCTGCCAGGCCACGGTTACGGCCTTTGTGCATTTTACGGAATTTCGTACGCTTTGGTTGTAACATCAGCGACTCTCCTTACTTGCGGCCTTTACGCTGCTGCTTTTTAGGTTGTGCAGCCGGTTTTTCCGCCTGTTCAACAGCAGCCATACCACCCAAGATCTCACCTTTGAAGATCCATACCTTAACGCCGAGTACACCATAAGTGGTGTGCGCTTCTGAAGTGTTATAGTCGATGTCTGCACGCAGTGTGTGCAACGGTACACGACCTTCACGATACCATTCAGTACGCGCAATTTCAGCACCGCCTAAACGGCCACTGACTTCCACTTTAATGCCTTTAGCGCCCAAACGCATCGCATTCTGAACTGCACGCTTCATAGCTCGACGGAACATAACACGGCGTTCCAGCTGTGAAGTAATGCTGTCAGCAACCAATTTCGCGTCTAGTTCAGGCTTACGCACTTCAGAGATATTAATTTGCGCAGGAACACCAGCGATTTCCGCTACAGTTTTACGCAGTTTTTCTACGTCTTCACCTTTCTTACCGATTACGATACCTGGGCGAGCAGTGTGGATAGTCACACGAATACTTTTAGCAGGACGTTCAATAACAATGCGTGAAATAGACGCTTTTGCCAGTTCTTTATTCAAGTACTGACGAACTTTAAAATCGCTGTCCAGGTTGTCAGCGAATTCTTTAGTATTCGCATACCAGGTAGAGTTCCAAGGTTTGACAATACCCAGGCGAATACCATTAGGATGTACTTTCTGACCCATTGCTAGTCTCCAGAGTCTCAGCGATCGGACACAACCACAGTAATGTGGCTGCTGCGCTTCAGGATACGATCTGCACGACCTTTTGCACGAGGCATAATACGCTTCATGGTCGGGCCTTCGTCTACGAAAATCTTCGTGACCTTCAGATCATCAATGTCAGCACCATCGTTGTGTTCTGCATTAGCAATAGCAGACTCGAGTACTTTCTTCACTAAACCAGCAGCTTTCTTATTGGTATAGGTCAGAGTTTCCAGAGCTTGCGACACTTTCTTACCGCGAATCAGGTCAGCTACAAGGCGAACCTTCTGAGCAGAAGAACGAGCGTGGCGATGTTTAGCGATAGTTTCCATCTCTTCCTCCTACCTTAGCGCTTTTTAGCCTTTTTATCGGCCGCATGGCCGCGATAAGTACGGGTCGGCGCGAATTCACCTAGTTTATGACCAACCATTTCGTCGGAAACAAAAACTGGTACATGCTGACGACCATTATGGACAGCGATGGTCAAACCGATCATGTTAGGAAAGATCGTTGAACGACGGGACCAAGTCTTGATAGGCTTTTTGTCTCCGCTTTCCACCGCTTTCTCTACCTTCTTCAGCAAGTGCAGGTCAATAAATGGACCTTTCTTGAGAGAACGTGGCATGGTTTATCCTCTAATTATTTTTTAGTACGGCGACGTACAATGAACTGATCAGTACGTTTATTACTACGGGTCTTCTTACCTTTAGTTTGAACACCCCAAGGAGTTACAGGATGTTTACCAAAGTTACGACCTTCACCACCACCATGAGGGTGATCTACCGGGTTCATCGCCGTACCACGAACAGTAGGACGAATGCCACGCCAGCGACTTGCACCAGCTTTACCCAGAACGCGTAGCATATGTTCTGCATTACCAACTTCACCCAAAGTGGCGCGGCAATCAGACAGAACTTTACGCATTTCACCAGAACGCAGACGCAAAGTTACATAAGAACCATCACGGGCAACGATCTGAACGTATGCACCAGCGGAACGAGCCAATTGACCACCTTTACCCGGCTTCATTTCTACGTTATGTACGGTAGAACCAACAGGGATATTGCGCATTGGCAATGCGTTACCAGTTTTGATAGCTGCGTCAGCACCAGATTGGATCTGATCACCAGCTTTCAGACCCTTAGGTGCAAGGATATAACGACGCTCACCATCTTTATACAGAACCAGGGCGATATTCGCTGAACGGTTTGGATCATATTCCAAACGCTCAACTACAGCAGGGATACCATCTTTATTACGTTTAAAGTCAATCAAACGATAGTGCTGCTTGTGGCCACCACCAATGTGACGAGTGGTAATACGGCCATTGTTGTTACGACCACCGGTTTTGCTGCTTTTTTCCAGCAATGGAGCATAAGGTTTACCCTTATGCAGCTCAGGGTTAACCACTTTAACAACGTGGCGACGGCCCGGAGACGTAGGTTTACATTTAACAATTGCCATTGTTCTTTACTCCTCCGACTTACTCTGCACCACCGATGAAGTCCATATTCTGGCCTTCCTTCAGTGTGACGTAAGCTTTTTTCCAGTCGCTACGACGACCAATACGCTGACCGTGGCGTTTAGTTTTGCCTTTAACCAGCAAAGTGTTAACACCTTCAACTTCGACTTCAAAAAGTTTCTGCACAGCAGCTTTGATCTCTGCTTTAGTCGCGTCTTTCGCAACTTTGAGAACGATGGTGTTGCTCTTTTCCATCGCTGTAGAAGCTTTTTCAGATACGTGCGGCGCGCGCAGTACTTTCAGCAGACGTTCTTCACGGATCATGCCAGCATCTCCTCAACTTGCTTCACAGCATCAGCAGTCATAACCACTTTATCAAAGGCGATTAAGCTAACTGGATCAATACCAGCTACATCACGAACATCAACCTTGTACAGGTTGCGAGCTGCTAAGAACAAATTCTCATCAACTTCCTGAGTGATAATCAGCACATCTTCCAGAGCCATCTCTTTCAGTTTCTGAACCAGAAGCTTGGTTTTAGGAGCTTCTACAGAAAACTTCTCGACAACGATCAAACGATCTTGACGTACCAGTTCAGACAGGATGCTTTTTAAAGCACCGCGGTACATTTTCTTATTAACTTTTTGACTGTGGTCCTGTGGTTTAGCTGCAAAAGTTACACCACCAGAGCGCCAGATTGGGCTCTTAATAGAACCAGAACGTGCACGGCCAGTGCCTTTCTGACGCCATGGTTTCTTACCTGAACCAGAAACTTCAGCACGGGTTTTCTGAGCACGAGTACCTTGACGTGCACCAGCTGCGTAAGCAACAACTACTTGATGCACAAGCGCTTCATTGAAATCACGCCCGAAGGTAGTTTCGGAAACAGTCAGCGCGCCTTGCGCGTCTTTCATTACCAATTCCATTCCTATCTCCTCGACGTTACGCCTTAACAGCCGGTTTTACGATCAGGTTGCCGCCAGTTGCACCTGGAACAGCACCTTTGACCAGCAGCAGGTTGCGCTCAGCGTCAACACGTACTACATCCAGGCTTTGAACAGTTACACGCTCATTACCCAGTTGGCCTGCCATTTTCTTGCCTTTAAATACCTTGCCCGGAGTTTGGTTCTGACCAATAGAACCCGGAACACGATGAGACAAAGAGTTACCGTGGCTAGCATCTTGGGTACGGAAGTTCCAGCGCTTAACAGTACCAGCAAAACCTTTACCTTTAGATGTACCAGTAACGTCGACTTTCTTAACGTCAGCAAAAACCTCAACGCTAATATTTTGACCTACAGCATATTCTTCGCCTTCAGACAGACGGAATTCACGCAGGATACGGCCAGCTTCAACGCCGGCTTTAGCGAAATGGCCTGCTTCAGGTTTGTTTATACGGTTAGCTTTTTTGCTACCAGTAGTAACCTGAATTGCACGATAACCATCGCTATCCAGATCTTTAACCTGAGTGACACGGTTATCTTCAATTTCGATAACAGTTACAGGGATAGAAACGCCATCTTCAGTGAAGATACGAGTCATACCCACTTTTTTACCGACTAAACCAATCATTGTTTCAACCTCTCAATCGTTCAATGACCTGATTAACCCAGGCTGATCTGCACGTCTACACCGGCAGCCAGATCCAGACGCATCAGAGCATCAACGGTTTTCTCGGTTGGCTCAACGATGTCAACCAGACGCTTATGAGTGCGAATTTCGTACTGATCACGCGCATCTTTATTAACATGCGGAGAAATTAGAACGGTAAAACGCTCTTTACGAGTCGGTAGCGGGATCGGACCACGAACCTGCGCACCAGTACGCTTAGCGGTCTCGACAATTTCCGCAGTTGATTGATCGATCAAACGATGATCAAATGCTTTCAGGCGAATACGGATTCTTTGGTTCTGCATGAGACCAGAGCTCCAACTATTTTATAAACGTAAATAATTACTCCTCGTACCCATTTCGATTGACGGGAGAGTGTAATCGTTCAATATATAACCCCCACATCGGGAGTATTTTAAATGGCAGCAAAACAATCCTGCGCATTTACTACTGGTTAACAAACCAGACTTACACATAAGTAAGACCGCATATTATACGCAAATCAATTAACAAAGCAAGATACAGATGAAGATCTGTTCGGAGTAGAGTTAAAGGAGCATGAAACAAGATGCCCTAACTTAACAGATAGGGCATTTGTAGCTATTCTCCTTCAAGAATCTGTGCTTGAGTGTAATTTTGAATCCCCATACGTTCAATTAGTTCAAATTGAGTTTCCAGCCAATCAATGTGCTCTTCTTCCTCATCTAGGATATCGATCATCAAATCACGACTAACATAGTCATGAATCGAATCAGCATAAACAATTGCTTCTTTCAAATCTCTAGCTCCTTGCAATTCGAGCTGCAAGTCAGATTTGAGCATTTCTTCAATATCTTCTCCGATATTGAGCTTTCCTAGATCCTGTAAATTAGGAATTCCTTCAAGAAAAAGGATACGTTCAATGTACCTATCGGCATGTTTCATTTCATCGATAGATTCATGATATTCCTTATCATTAAGGCGGGTAAGGCCCCAGTTTTTGAACATCCGGGCGTGCAGAAAATACTGATTAATTGCAACAAGCTCATTTCCAAGAAGTTTGTTCAAATGAGCAATCATTTTTTTATCACCTTTCATAGTTTACTCCTCCGCTTCCAGTACTTAAAGTGTAGTACCTATTCAGCAGAGTAGTAGTAAACTTATCCCTTTTTTATCAAGCAACGTTATCTATCTTAGGCAGCTGTGCAATCTCCTCATTAATAAGCTCTCTGGCTTGGCGTATGCATTTGCCACAATCACGGCCTACAGGCACAATACGTTTTAGTTCTCTAATAGAGTGAATATGATGTTGACGCACCGCATTACGTATTGTTTTGTCACTTACCGCATTACATAGGCAGACATACATAAATAACACTCTCTGGTACACATTATAGCGCATATTAAATAATAATGAGTCTCATTTCAATAATCATTCGCATTTTAATTTTCTGATTCAAGTTCTTCCAACCACCTTTTTAGCTTTGTCAAATAGAGATAGTTATCTCATTCTGTAACTTCTTGGCTAGAAAGGATTTTCATCCCTATTGGGAATTTTCTTGAACTTATTCCATCTTAAAACTATCTCCAACATCACATCAGCAATTTGTTCCAAAACTAATAACTACCTGTATATAAAAGAAAAGATGACTCATCTAAGTTTGAAGACAAATGCATATTTGGGAAAATCACGGGTTGGTTACCGCTAACGCATTCTACCGATGAATGATGAATATATAGGTAGAACAGTTAGATAACGATGACACCACTAGAAAAAATAACCAAAATCAAAAAATTAAGACACCAAGAGATAATACAATGGGGGAGTTCATACAGGGAATTTAAGGAAGGGGGATATCAATTAAAATACTTACTAACAGACACCTAGTGCAGCACAACCAGGTGTCTGTTCTAAAACAAGCCAGAATGCAAACTTGTCCTAAGGTTAGATACTCAATTATTAGCTATTAAGC
>NZ_JAPFCD010000066.1:0-25242 GCF_026153155.1 Photorhabdus aballayi
TAGTTATTATCGCGCTTATCTTGTACCAATTTAATAAACTCTAAAGTACGTCCTAAAAGTTTATTATCAACAATTGCTCCCTGGCCAATTTCAGAGAGTCTATCGTAGATAGAGTAGGGAAGGATGACGCCGTTTAACCGAAGTTCCTTTCGACCATCAGGATAGTGCCAAACATCGATATATTTTCCGATTGCTTTACGGCTGATTTCATTGTCTTCAATTAAGTAAAGCATTTTATCATATTGAACTGTCAGCGATTTTGATATTCTTCGTGGTTCTCGCCAAGTAAAAATACTATTAAAATTATCATCTATATCGAGTGGACGGTGAACATCAAAATCATGTCGAGGTGCTGTAGCGAAACGACGATTATAATCGTCCATAAACTCATCAACAAAAGCATTGGCATCATCCATATACTGATACCTTTGAGTCTGAACTCCTTAACGAGGCAATCTTGAAGAGTTAAATGAGTACGTTCTACACGGCCTTTAGCTGAACGAGGTTGCTGGATTTTTGGTGCTCGTTGCTTGCGTGGGACCCACAGACCAGCTTTAACCATAAATGTTCGAACTGTCTCTTTTGAAAGATAAACATCATTCTGATCAGCAAGCTTTTCACATGCCTGCGTAGGCCCAAAATCGTTATAACGCTCGCGGATTATGTTCAGAGCATATGCGACCAGACCATCAGGCAACTGATTGTTACTGGGCTTTCCACGACGTCGACTCGTCATTCCAAGCGGACCATCTTCTCGGTAACGCACCAAGAGATGACAGCACTAAATGGGTTAAAAGTGACATTACTATATTGGTGTAATAACCAAAGTTCGCCTAATGTATATTATGTTAAATATTGTTTGGAGGATGTTTAGTTCATAAACATTCATAGGCTACACTTGTAATTTTCCATGCAGCGAAATCCGAAGTCACATAGGGAGAGTTAAAACTTAAGTACAGGCACTCCCCTGTATAACGGTCCAAACAAACGCAGCATGCAGAGCGGTCGTAGATGCTGATGACAACGCTGAATGTTCAAATTTTAGGGTTATTTCCAAAATATTTCTTTATGGATGCGGGGTATAATTGATTATACATCTCACGAACCGACTCTAGACCAAACTCAGAAGCATTCGAGAAGATCCTGCCATTTATTATATCGGAAATCTGTGTGAGGCTCCCTCCCCCCACGTCTCAATTTTGGCGTAGCTTTTAATTGGTTGAAATGAGTTCATTACACTCGCAGAAATGTTCAACTAATTTATCCAGAATTCAAGTTAGTTAGCTTATTTAACCACCGATTGAAATGTGGGCATTGGGAACGAATTGTATCTAATCCAATATCACCGGCGATGATTGGGCCGTGTAAAGTCTTATGGTAATTGGGTACTATCGCCAAAATACGCTTAGATGGTGCAGTTTGTGGGCTATTATTAATATCTTCAGGGCTATCAAATTGAGCTTTGATGGTTTGTAATGCTGAAATGGGGGCGTTGTCATCAAGCCAATCCGCAAATTTTTCAGGTTGGCAAAACAACAGTGCTTCAAATTCATGTAATAACAGGTTGGGAATAAAATTAGTTTGCCCAATATCATTAGCGAAAGCTTGCTCTAGCTTAACTACCCGTTCGTTAGCTGCATTATCCTGTTGTTCATTATAATCAGGGAAATTAGTAGGCAAGCCATAGTAGTCAATTAATGTTGTGACGAATGCACTGGGATCTTGTCGACATAAGCGAGTAATTTGATATTTTACCTTACCGTAACTTGTAATACCGCCTTTCTGACTGGTACTCGTCTGAGCTAATATTGGCGTCAGATAGATTTGCTGTGCTACAAAATAGGGAGCTAACACATCCCGCACAAAAGTTTCCTCCGTTTGCCCCTCTACAAAAACATTGATACGGATCATCGCTGTGGCCTCCCGCCGAGTAAGTTTTTCTTCCATAATTCACCAAGGCTATAGTCTTCAAGCCATTCAGAAAGAAAGTCACTATTCAGACGCTTAAAGGTAGATGCCCCTTGTTGTTTGTCAACGATAATCAAATCATCAGCATCAAATTGATTAACCAGTTCGACTGACTGGGTAGAAATAATCAGTTGGTGCTTACTGCTGGCGTTTTTGATCAAACCAGCCAGTACATTAATAGCATAGGGGTGGAGTCCAAGCTCTGGTTCATCAATAATAATTGAACTTGGCATATAGTCTTCGGGTTGCAGTAACACGGTAGTCAATAAAATAAATCGTAAAGTACCATCGGACAATTCACTCGCTTTAAAGGGAATATCCTGCTCTTTCTCTGTCCATTCGAGTTGAATGTAATCAGTATTATCCGGGGTGGGCCGCAAGTAAAAATCACCAAAAAATGGTGCAACCATTTGAACGGTTTTGACAATGCGTTTGTAGTGCAGAATATGATTTTTTTGCAGACGATATAAGAATGCCGCTAAATTAGCACCATCTTCCCGTAAATAGTCATTATCATTAATACGATGAGTTTGTTTAACTCTGGCATTATCACTAGTATCATGGAAATGGTAACCCCTCCATCGGAGCATAGTAAGTAATGCGTAATCCTCAATGTTATGATGCTGAACGATCTGAGATTCAAAGTGTCCAGCACCAATATTATAATCCCCTTTGGTGTCCAAAAAGAGTGATTCATGTTGGAACATCATACGGTTATCATTTGTGGGTTCCAGTTCAAACTTATAATCATTGTGACCAAAATAAAGCTCAGCGCTTATAGACTCAGTTTTTTTACGACCAAAATGCAATAATGTGTCGGGGCCGCCCATTTTGCCAACAAGAGATTGTAAACGATGATCAAGTACAACGGCGATTAGGCGAAAAAAACTGATGAAATTGGATTTCCCAGCACCATTGGCACCAATGAGTACATTTAGACATCCCATTTGTAAATCACATTCTAAGATAGATTTGTAGCCTTTTATATTAATTTTTCTTAAGAAATTATTGTTGGTTACTGGTTTCATAATTTTGCCTTTTCAGCATTATGCGGCTCAAATATGCCCTATATTAGGGTAAATAATAGGTTAAGTATTATCTTGATTGCCAGGTTTGCGTCCAGTTCTTCCTCTAAAAATTTTTCCTTTGTGGAATACATTATCATTAAAATGATCCTCCTAATACACCACGCTTTGTGACCGCCACGACTGCTCTAATTGCTCTACTGGTTGGAACGAAAGTTGCTGGGCGAGATTCGCGCCTACTGAAAGACCGTGCCTCTGCACGGTGCATAAAAACATCTAGGGATTATCTTAAAAATTAGCAGACTTGTGGGATGTCCGAAATCATGACAAACATGCTGCCGACAGCAAAAGTTCCTGTGGAAAACAACATATTCGCGACACTCCCCTCACCGAGGTGATCCCACAGGGTCATCGCTACCCTTCTGATTTTGGATAAAGATATTTTGTGATCTAATTCTCTATTTAAGAAAAATGCCCACTAAATAAAAAGTGATTTAGTTCACGTTATTTTTATTTTTAGATTAATATTTGAGCGGATTGATTTTTCTACCTGAGTAAAATGTGATCTGAGCAATATAAATAAGGGATGAAGAAGAGAAAGTTGGTGATATTAATCACAAAAAAACCCGTGGTACGCATCCGAAAAAAGGCGTGATAAAGTGAAGGTGTTCAACAATCAACAGGCGTTATTTGGCGATAACGTCTACCAAACCTTATCTTTCTCGTACCACGAGGTTTTGTCATGGTAACATCAAATATCAAATTAAAGGTACAGAATTTTGGGCGCTTTCTCAGTAATATGGTTATGCCCAATCTAAGTGCTTTTATTGCGTGGGGGCTTCTCTCTGCCCTATTCATCCCGACTGGCTGGTACCCAAATGAAACGCTGGCGCGACTTGTCAGCCCTATGATCACTTATCTGCTCCCCCTGCTAATCGGCTATACAGGAGGCCGACTGGTCGGTGGCGAACGTGGTGGTATCGTTGGCGCTATCACAACCATTGGGGTCATTGCCGGCGCAGATATCCCTATGTTTATGGGTGCTATGATCGCCGGCCCATTAGGGGGTTTTGCTATCCGTCATTTTGACCGCCGGGTGGAAGGTAAAGTTAAAAGCGGTTTTGAAATGCTGCTGAATAACTTTTCATCAGGCATTATCGGGATGATCCTTGCAATACTTGCCTATCTAGCAATCGGTCCTCTGATCGCTGAGATATCAAAAGTTCTGGCTGCCGGTGTGAATGTAATAGTCACATATAATCTGCTGCCACTGACGTCTATCGTTGTCGAACCAGCAAAAATCCTGTTCCTCAACAACGCAATCAACCACGGAATTTTCTCTCCCTTGGGGATTCATCAGGCAACTGAAACGGGAGCCTCTATCTTCTTCCTGATTGAAGCAAATCCAGGTCCGGGGTTAGGTGTTTTGCTGGCTTACATGTTCTTTGGCCGAGGAAATGCCCAACATACTGCTTCCGGTGCGGCCATCATTCATTTTTTTGGCGGTATCCATGAAATCTACTTCCCGTATATATTAATGAATCCTCGCTTGCTGATTGCATTGATCCTTGGTGGCATGACAGGCGTTTTCGTCATGGGGGTATTCCATGCTGGATTGATTTCTCCAACATCTCCTGGCTCTATCTTTGCTGTACTGCTGATGACGCCGAAATCTTCTCTTATTGGTGTGGTTCTTTCAGTGTGTAGTGCAACATTGGTCTCATTTCTGGTGTCAGCCATTTTGTTGAAGAGAACCCGCAGCGGTGATGAAGACGCTTTGAGCCATACGACTCAGCGAGTACGTGGGATGAAAGCGCCCAATTTGGCAGATAAACAGAGGGAAGCTGTTCTGGCAGACAACCGTAATAAAAATTTATCTCACGTGAAAAAAATTGTGGTTGCCTGTGACGCAGGTATGGGGTCAAGCGCTATGGGCGCGGGCTTACTAGCGAAAAAAGTACATGATGCGGGGTTGGCTGACATTTTTGTTACCAACATGGCGATAAACGATCTGAAAGATGATGTGGATATCGTGGTAACGCACCGGGATTTGACCGACAGGGCGAAAATCTTTGCGCCGGGCGCCATTCATATCTCACTGGCCCATTTTCTGAACAGTCAGGTATACAGCGACCTTGTTACCCGCCTGATAGCAGAAAAGCACCCGAACGCGGCAAACGATGGCCGGATGGTCCAAACAATCGCTGCTGCCAACGATGAATATTATGACCCCGAAAATCAGGAAGAGTCGCTATTTACACTGAATGAGAACCATATTTACCTCAATCTGACTGCACAGACCAAAGAAGAAGCGATCCGTTTTGCTGGCAACAAGATGGTGGAAAGCGGTTATGTCGAACCGGACTATGTGGATGCGATGCTGGCAAGAGAAAAGCTAACGTCTACCTATCTGGGGGAATCTATTGCCGTTCCTCACGGCACGATTGACGCGAAAGATCAGGTGCTTAAAACAGGTATCGTGATTTGTCAGTATCCGGCCGGTGTTCAATTTGGCGAAGAACCTGACGAAATCGCCTGTCTGGTGATAGGTATTGCTGCTCGTAGCAATGAGCATATTGAAGTCATTGCCCACATTACTCGCACGCTCGATGAAGACGGCGTGATTGAGCGCTTGAGCAAAACGCAGAGTGTTCAGGAAGCGCTGGAAATCTTATCAGGGAAAGTGCAGTTTAAGCAGAGAGGTTAATCATGAAAGTGATTCATTTTGGCGCCGGTAATATTGGTCGGGGCTTTATCGGTAAACTCTTGGCTGATGCTAATTCAGATATGACATTTGCTGATATTGATCAACCGCTGGTTGACCAGTTGGCACATAAGCAGTGCTATCAGGTTCATATTGTGGGTAAAGAACATCGCGTTGAAAGCGTGCGACAAGTTAATGCCATCAATAGCACTGATCCGAAAACAGTGGAATACATTGCACGGGCTGACATGGTGACAACCGCCGTCGGCCCGCAGGTATTGGAGAGAATTGCCGCAACATTGGCAAAAGGCATCATACTGCGCAAAGAAACAGGTAATGACCAACCTCTGAACATTATTGCCTGTGAAAATATGGTTCGCGGAACCAGCCTGTTGAAACAGCATGTGCTGGCAGTTATTCCACAGGCAGATCATAAATGGGTACAACTGCATATCGGTTTTGTGGATTCAGCCGTAGACAGAATTGTGCCGCCGACAGATGCCGCTAACGATGAGTCTTTGGATGTCACCGTTGAAACATTCAGTGAGTGGATTGTTGACCGGACACAATTCAAAGGGGAAATCCCGGCTATCAACGGCATGGAACTGACCGATAACCTGATGGCATTCGTGGAGCGTAAACTGTTTACCCTCAATACTGGTCATGCTATCACGGCTTATTTGGGACAACTCTTCGGTCATAAGACGATTTGCGCAGCAATTAATGATCCTCAGATTCGTACCATTGTTAAAGGAGCAATGGAAGAAAGCGGACGAGTGTTAATCAGGCGTTATAGCTTCTCCCCTGATAACCATGCGCAATATATAGAAAAGATACTGAATCGCTTTGCTAACCCTTATTTACAGGATGATGTAGAACGCGTCGGGCGTCAGCCGATACGTAAGCTCAGCCCAGAGGACAGGTTAATTAAGCCGTTATCAGGGACTCTGGCGTATCATTCGGCGAACGATAACCTGATTACAGGCATTGCTGCGGCTTTGCATTTCAGGAGTGATTCTGATCCGCAGGCTGTAGAAATGAGAAGGATAATTAACGAGCAAGGTATAAAACAGGCAGTTCACCGTATTTGCCGACTGGATGTCCAGTTTCCTATTATTGAGCGTATATGTAGTGAATATCAGCGCTTAGGGGCACTTATTCGGTGAACCCGGTAATCAATTTCTACACTTAATGAAACTGTTAAAACTCACTTCATGGCTACAGAGAACAAGGTCGCTGTGAAGTGAATAATCATCATGGAAAATAGACAAAAAACAGAAAACCAGCTACTCGAACGGCTTAACAAGCGAACCGAGGTCAAGCCATTTATTCAGGAGGTGATCCACCTGATAACGGGAGCTATTGACCAGTTGATGCTAAAAGTTTTCCGTAAAGATGATTATGCCGTGAAATATGCGGTTGAACCGCTCCTCCAGGGAGATGGCCCGCTGGGCGAACTGGCAGTCAGACTTAAATTGGTTTATGCGCTTGGCGCTATTTCCCGTGAAATCTATGAAGACATCGAACTTTTTCTGGCTTTAAATGCAACGTTACAACAAGAACAGCAGCGCTATGAATTTACAGATGATGAAATCCTCGGTCCAGTCAGGATGCTGCACTGCATGGGGGTTTTACCTGAAATGATGCGCTTTGACCAGCCAGAGGATGTGATTGATCAGCAATTGATTGATTTACAAAAGTACCGATATAAACAAATGGTGCGTTCTTCTTTGGTGCTGGCAGTTACGGAATTAGTTGCCGAAATTTTGGATACGGGGGAGATTGGAATAGGAATTTGAAGCTCGGCTCTCCAAAGTGGACAGAGCATCGCAGCAGGATAGATGCTCCGTCTCAATAGTATGTTGCCACCCTCCTCTCCTACTTTTTTGGATGAGCACACTGGTATTTTTTTGAGGCTCATGTTTGATGATTAACCTTTAAAGTAAATTTGTTTTTTATATGAAAATATAAAGAGTGAATTTATTATGAAAAATAAAAATGATGTTTCTTGAGAATCAAGAATGTTTTTATTGGGTAGTCACATAATTATGATGAGAGTACTTATTCAGGAATATTACAGTTAATATATATAGCATTTGAAGGCAATAATTATAAAAATAATTTTTTATCATAATTATTATGAAAAATAATGAAGGAAAATGTTTTCTGTTAATCTCATTAAGAGCATCCAGAGTCAGGATAGTTGACATTATTATCAGAAAATTCATCCAGAGTGAATGAGTAAAATATAAACGCATTTCTTTTTGTCTCAATTATCAGCGCCAAATTTCCATCATTTAAGATAGCCCTAGATTGCTACATTTATAGATTTTAATCCCCATAAATATGTGAGATAAATCATAGATTCCAAAGAAGTTAAATATACTGATATTCAAGATAGTTTCATGGAAAACTATAGAAAAACAAATTGTCATTATATATTAGATTTGCCATTTTGGGTTTCTGGTACTATTATGGTAAATGGAAGTTAGGTCTCCAACCTAATTCAACCTAGGATGAAAAATATAAGCAGTTTTTGAATTTTAAAATTGTAACATCATCGATGTGGTGATTTAGATTTTGCGTGCATTATCACATATGATTTTGGTAAATAATACGTTTAAATATGTAAATTCTGAAACTATTTAAGGAGAGTTTTATGTTCAAGAAATTATTAACAGTTGGGGTATTAGCTGCGAGTATTGCATTAACTGGAGGAATTGGAACAGCATTGGCAGCGAGTTGTCCGGGACAGGATGTAAGTGTAGCTGGCGCCGATAGTTCGGGCTTGAAGTATTCTAGAATTGTTGTTAATCCTTATGACAATTTTGCTAATGTATTTACTCGGTATGAGTCTAGTGTTGGTAAAACGATTAAATGGTATTTTAAAGGGCGTTATGGATCTTGTGATTATAATGGAAGTACTGCTTACGCCGCTTACTATGAAGGTAGAGAAGTTTAAAATTCTACCGAAAAGCCTCTTATTAAAGGCTTTTTAAAACACGAATAATATAGATAAAAATATAAGCAGTTTTTGAATTTTAAAATTGTAATATCATCGATGTGGTGATTTAGATTTTGTATACATTATCACATATGATTTTGGTAAATAATACGTTTAAATATGTAAATTCTGAAACTATTTAAGGAGAGTTTTATGCTCAAGAAATTATTAACAGTTGGTGCATTAGCAGCAGTATTAATTGGAGGAATTGGGACTGCATCGGCAGCTGGAGCGACATACAAGTGTGGAGATCGGTATATTACTGATAAGCTTATTGTGGGTAATACCATGTGGGTTGTTAATCCTTATAATGGTTTTTCAAGAACATTTAGTTATAATGGGAGCACATGGCATTTTAAAGGACACGTTAGAGCGTGTGACGGCGGCAAATGGGCTGGTTACTATGAGCGTTAGTAGGTAAAAGATAAGATCTTACCGATCTAGTTGGATATTTCCAATACATTGACAAGCCCCGTTTAAAATAACGGGGTTTTTGCTTTTATCATGAATAATAATATTTCTTGGTTTTCCTTTATTGGTTACGTTGTTTAAATCAATCTATCTAAATACCAATAGATTTTTACTGAACAGATTTAGCCTTCGAAGAAGAATACCTTATCCATAACGCAATAAATACCAGAATAATAAAAAAGACTGATACAGATAGAGTAAGTTCCTTAAAAATAAACCTGCTTATATTTATCCCTGATCCTTCACAGGATAAAAATAATGCTACAGGGCATGTTAAAAAACCTGAGATAAACCCAATACCAATCAGGTGGTAAAGTTTTCTTTTGTTATTTTTTTGAATAATAGGGTCCAATTTTTTCTGATATCGCCAGTACTTTATGGTCAGGTACAATAACCCTAACAATGAACTGAGATGCTGTAGAATTTTATATATACTTATCCCCTGCTCGTTGGTAATGGAATGAAAAACGCGGAACTGTAATAGAGGAATTAACTCGACAAAAAAACCGTTATCGTGTGTGAATGCATCCCAGACAATATGGGTTACCGCTCCGATAAACAACGATAGTACAAAAACAACTCTGTCCTTATAGCCCTGTTTTTCATAACGAACAAAGGGTATTGGGAAAAGGACGGATAAAGGATACGACAATAGGTGTACAATCAAAAATATCAATAGACATAAAGGAAATGCGGTATAAAACCATCCGGGTAAGTGATGCGCAGCCGTTGCAACATCATATAATCCAACAGAGTAAAAGAAATCAGGAGATAAACTACCCATAATTAGCGCAGGCAAATTCAATAACCTTCCCCCCGGAAGATTTTTCAAAGGAAAAACGGCTGCTGGATGTGAAAATGTCCACGGCATTACGAAAAATCCTGAAACAAATGTTAAAGTAGTTACCGACTTCGATTTCAGATTTATACCCTTCATCTTTCAAGCTGCTGCTTTGTTGGCTGCTTTCACTCACCCCAGTCACATAGTTATCTATGCTCCTGGGGATTCGTTCACTTGCCGCCGCGCTGCAACTCGAAATCTATTAGGTATAGAACCTTTAATCAAAGTCGGTAACTCGTTTGTTTTTAAATCTAAGCGTCAGATTGGGTCTGAGCTATTACATTTCAGGTGATACTAAGACATTATGTTTTTTTAGTATCTCCTTAACTCTATCTTTAGGAATAGAAAACGAAGTATTGCCATTTCTCCCAACCATTTTTTTGGCTGCAATCATAGCATTAATTATTGCTTCTTCTGTTGCGTTTATTGTTGCTTCATACAAAGGATCTAGTTTGTCATTTGCTAGCATTTTTATTGTTCTTATATCCTTTCTAGAGAAAGCATCACTATTTGCGGTCGAAAATGCAATAAATATCTCACCGCTCGTATTCCTGGCTACCCCACCTACTTTTGCCAGCCCCAGAGATACTCTTTTAGCTATTTTTTCTAATTGGTGAGGTGCTAATGGCGCATCTGTGGCTACCACTGCTATTATAGAACCGGCATCCTTTATCTTTTTCTTATCTCCATGATATATCGGGTTGGGATCCTTTATTTCCTTACCAACCGGAATCCCAGAAATAATCAGGTCATCCCGATCGCCAAAATTGCCTTGAACAAGAACGCCAACAGTATATCCTCCATCTTTCTTATCCAGAATTCTTGATGAAGTACCTGTGCCTCCTTTAAACTTAAAAAGGTTCATTCCCGTTCCGCCGCCGACATTACCCTCTTCTATCGCGCCTGATTTAGCGCTATTCAACGCATGATATACATGTTCTTTTTTTACATGCATACCGTTTATATCATTCAATATTCCATCCCACGTTTCTGCAACTACAGGTAATAACCAAAATAAATCATCTTTTAGTGGTGATGTTAGATTATTATCAATCATCCAGCTAATTGTTGAGTCTCTAACAACACCAACACTGTGAGTGTTGGTTATTAATATTGGCGTTTCCAGGAAACCACTTTCTTTGACCCATTGATTGCCGGTCATATCTCCATTTCCATTTAAAGAGAATGTACTAGAAAATACCGGGCTAAATTTCTTTCCTCTTGGTAATATAGCTGTCACGCCTGTTCTGATTGGGCCTTTTCCGACCTCTAGCTTTCCATCGCCTTCTATTATGGTTGAATAGCCAACTTCTACACCACTAACATCTGTAATCGCATTATATTTCCCAGTTACTCCAGAGAAAGGAATACCTAAATCCCTTGCTCTAATCTCATTAGCTAACGAATTAGAAGCCATTACTGTCGATATAGATAAAATTATAATATTTAATATTTTCATATGGTATTAACCACTCTCTATAAATTTAGCACTAAATTAATAACTCTGTAAATAAAACGATGGCATCCACATTGTACCTATCAACTTGTCAATGATGCGCAATTCATTTTTTCTGGGCTTGTGGTAATTAAACATTAGCGTTTCACTCCCAATATGGTAAGTCTCCTGATTGATCAATACCAATGGTTTTGACGATTTAGTGCGAAAATTATGATCAATCACATAAATGCAACAATTTTTGATCTAATATCTGCTCAAAAAATGGTATCGATAACATGGTTGTTTACGTGAAAGAGTTATTCACCCAGAAGCAGTTACGTTCAAACTACCTGAAAATGTCAGTTTTGCCGAAAGTGCAATGGTTGATATTGTTCGTAACCTATAAATTTAAAGACAGCGTTTAAGCTTACGAACAAGCCGCAAAGGGGCGTTCGACAGATATCAAGATTATGTTGGAAATGGAGCTTTGATAAATTTTACGAAACCGTTAATATGCCAAAATACTGATGGTTTATTATTAAGAAAGAGCTCAATCCCCCATATTAAAAATGCGGAATATATATTATAGGTGTATACATGTTAACAATTGGCAATGATAGATTTTGGACAAAAAATCTATTGAAGCAACAACTATCCAATTTAGGATTACATAAGAATGATGATGTTATGGTACATGCGAGTATACGTAATATAGGTACTTGTATAAACGGCCCCGATGATGTTATTGCTGCCATATTAGAAACCATTGGTTCAAGCGGAACATTACTGTCCTATGTTAATTGGAATCAGAACTATGAAGATGCTGTAGATGAAAATGGATATTTATCTGAAAAAATCAAAGTCGATATTACCCCTTTTGATGCTAAATTTAGCCGAGCCAGCTCAGACCACGGGATATTAGCGGAATTTATCCGCACGTATCCGGGTTCATTGAGAAGTGGTAATCCCGGCGCATCCGTCTCAGCTATTGGCAAAAGAGCTAAATGGTATACGGATAATCATTCCTTACAGTACGGTTATGGCGATAACTCTCCTTTCGCCAAATTAGTGGAACAAAAAGGCAAAATATTAATGCTTGGCGCCCCTTACGACACCATGAGCTTATTACATCATGCTGAACATTTAGCTAATATATCGAATAAAAAAATTCGTCATATGCCTGTACCTTTCTTAAAAGACGGCTCGGTAATTTGGGAGATGATTGAAGAGTTTGATACTGTCGCACCTGTTTCGCAAAATTTACCGGAAGGGTATTTTGCAACGATTGTTACTGATTTTATTTCAGCTTACCCAGAAATTATCGGCCTATCTGTTGTCGGAAATACAAAAGCTTTGCTTGTACCAGCGGCTGAAATTCTGCTTTTTGCTGTACATTGGATTGAGTCATATTCAGGGTCATATAGTTAATACCACCGTTGGCCCATTATTCAGGTTTTCGGCTCATTTGTTATATCTCGCTGATACTTAGCAGGAAGTAAGCTCATGATTGGACACTTCACGTAGTTGTGTTTCTCGTCTTGGATCAGCGCCATCGCCAGTGGCGCATAGTCAGAAATCAGTTCTCGGCACATACCACATGGGGACACGATACTAACCTCTCCGTCGCGAGAATGATAAACAGCTACTATCGTGTCGATATCGGCAGAACCGTACTCCGTCACAGCACGCCCAAGAGCAATAGCTTCTGCGCAAACTGCGATACGACCGACATTTGCTTCAAGATGTACACCCGTCACAATTTCGCCAGAGCGCAGACGCAGTGCGGCGCCCACAACATGCCAATCCGGTTTGTATCGAGATATTATCGCAGCCTTTGCCGCTTCAATTAGGGAAACATCTTGTTCTTCAAGAGCGACGTTTTTGTTGTTCGGAATCATTATTATTTCTCGCATTATCAATATAGAAATCATAAATACCATGATCATAGTATTTATGAATATAGTAACGCTCACTTAATAGGTGAGCGTTAAATATTGTGTTAGTTATAAAGTCACGTCTTCCGTCTGTAATATCCTTATTCATCACATAGACTTTCTATAACCGTACATTGATACCCTTCTATGTTCCATCCCTTCCCTTAGTCAATGTAATGCAATACTTCCCCAACGGCGTCAAAAAGACGATCCAAATCGGCTCGTTCAGCATTGAACATCGGCCCAAATTGCAGTGTATCGCCGCCAAAGCGTACATAAAAACCGGCGTTCCAAAGCATCATGCTGGCATCAAAAGGACGTATAGCGGCATCACCGTCACGGGCAGCCAACTCAATTGCCCCTATCAAGCCACAGTTGCGGACGTCAGTCACATTTGGACAATTTCCGAGAGAATGAAGGGCCATTTCGAAATGAGGAGCAAGTTCAGCAGAGCGCTGGATAAGGTGGTCTTTATGCAGCAGGTCTAAGGTTGCCAACCCGGCGGCACAGGCTACCGGATGTGCCGAATAGGTATAACCATGACTAAACTCTACAAGGTGTTCTGGTAGCGGCTGAGACATAAAGGCTTCATAAATTTCACTGCTTGCCACTACGCCTCCCAGAGGAATGGCGCCATTGGTGATTTGTTTGGCAAAGTTAAGAATATCTGGCGTCACACCAAAATACTCAGCAGCGGTCCAGCATCCCATACGACCAAAGCCGGTAATAACTTCGTCAAAAATCAACAAAATATCATGTTGATCGCAAATTTCACGCAGACGCTGTAGATACCCTTTGGGCGGAATAATCGCACCAGCGGAACCGGCCACAGGCTCGACAATGACCGCCGCGATATTGGAGGCATCGTGCAGTTCGATCAACTTGAGCATCTCGTTAGCCAATTCCACGCCGCCAGTTTCTGCCATACCTGGCGTAAATGCCATATTGGCCTGTAGCGTATGGGATAAGTGATCTACGTCCATCAACTGTCCGAACATTTTGCGATTGCTACCAATTCCCCCCAAACTAGTACCTGCAATATTGACACCATGATAACCACGTGCACGGCCAATCAGTTTGGTTTTCTCGGGCTGGCCTTTCACACGCCAGTAGGCTTGCGCCATTTTGACTGAGGTGTCTAAAGTCTCAGAACCTGAACTGGTGAAAAAGACGTGATTAAGATTACCAGGAATTAAATTGGCAATTTTTTCTGCCAGTTGAAACGACAAGGGATGACCGAACTGAAAGCCTGGCGAGTAGTCGAGGGTGCTCAATTGAGCAGCGACAGCTTGCTGAATTTCTGTCCGGGTATGCCCTGCTCCGCAGGTCCAAAGACCGGACAGACTGTCGTAAATCCGGCGTCCTTTATCGTCTTTTAGCCAATGTCCTTCGGCAGCAACAACGAGGCGCGGATCACGTTGGAAACTACGGTTGGCAGTGAATGGCATCCAGTGAGATTTCAGGTTTAACGATTCAGAAGAATAGGTTTCGGACATAGTTAAGTTCCTCTCATAAAAGTAAAATTTGAGTTTAGTTCAATCCTCCGGTTTTCGCCAACAATAAATAACTAGCCGTTTCTTCTAGATTACATATAGGTTACGTCGATATAATTTAAGTAAAAATATTTAGCTAAATATTAAAGATTTTTATCTTTATCCGAAAATTTAATTTATTTTATGTTGTAGAGTAGAATAGATTGAAATATAGGGCGGAGAAGCCGCCAGTTATAATTAAGATTTTATAATATTATAATCCGTAATTATATTTGCTTTATCTTCATTCGGAATATTTTTAGTTATCTGCAAAAAAATATATATCAGTTATTTTATAGACTTAATTTCCGCTAAAAAGAAGTTAAATTTATCTGCTGCTGATCCTGCCATTCAGTCCCTTATCTTTATGACGGCAAGTGACCTCGACAATGAGCGAGGGAGAAATGTCATCATCGTACATTTCTCCCTGAACGTCTCTGCAAGTTACCTTAGTATTCTTTTAGGCATCAATGGAAATATCAGAGATAGGTATACATTGACAAGTCAGGCACATCCCTTGCTCTGAAGGTTCTACATCATTTAAATGTTGCACTTCGCCGCTTTTTAATTTCACAGCACAACTTTCACATTGTCCAACCCGGCATCCACTTGCCATCTTAATACCACTTTTTTCGCTAAAACTAAGGAGTGTCCCTTTGTCAGGAGACCATTTAAGAAAAACGCCAGATTTTTCAAATTTAACTGTGAAACTTTTTCCGTCTTTAATTTTTACCGAAGTTAGCGATCGAAACACTTCTTTATAGATATCAAAAGGCGGAATTCCCCGAGTAAGTAAACCTGCTTCGAAAGTTTTCATCATAGGAACCGGGCCACACATATAAAAACGAGCTTGCTGTTTAATCAGTGATTCAGGAACGGCATCCGCGGTAATATATCCGTGATGCTGGTAATTAATACCCTCAACATCCACAGGTAGCGGATTGCTGTAATAGTTGATTACCTTCAACTTCTTAATTTTTGACTCAAGCTCTTTTAGCCTTTTGGAAAAAGCATGTGTATCGCTGTTTTGATTAGCATACAGCAATAAGAGTTCAGGATTTTCACTGTTAGCTGGAAGAGATTCAAGATAACTTATGAATGGAGTAATACCAATTCCTCCTGCCAACATAACAACAGGTTGCTTAGTATTAAGCGGAATAATAAAGTTTCCTCCCGGAGGCGTCAGATCTACTTCGGCTCCTGCTACCAGTGTCCTATTAATATATGAAGACATGACGCCTTCAAAAATTTCTCCGTTAGAAATTATGCTTTTCTGATGCCGTACGGAGATACTGTAAGTCTTTCTATCTTCCTGTGTTGCCGTTCCTGTTAAAGAATAGGCCCTAATGACAGGGTTATCTTGTCCAGGTATGGAAACTTGTACCGTGATATGCTGACCAGGTTCATAATCAGGCAACATTCCTCCATCTTTTGACTCAAAAACAACGGTTTTGACACCCTTGGCTTCGGGTTTTGTACCTATAACCCGAAATGCCTTACGACCCTGCCACGACCTTTTCTCCGGGTTAACATCTTCTGCGAGTTTAATATCACAGCGGAATGAACGGAGCGGAGAAGCGCCGCTAATAGGATCGCAAGAGTCGTCAGAAATAAGCGCATTATAGTTACTGCTGTTTTTTCCTATGACGGGAAAACCCTCTTTCCCATAATCGGGACACGCTTGCCACCAACCAAACTCAGCAATTATCGTATCGTAAGCAATATTATCATCTAACGAGGCTTTAAAACGCGCCTTGCCGTTGCGGGTGATGACCTCTACCCAATCTTCATTTTTAATACCTTTCTTTTCAGCTAATTTACGGTTTATATCAAGCTTAGGATAAGGTGATTTTTTACGTAGACTGGTTAAACTTCTCTGTTGGCTATGACAATAGAAGCCATTTTTTACCGAGGTCAGTCGATAAGGGAAATGTGATTCAGAGTTTAAATTCTCTTTTGGTTCATCATATATCGGGAGTGGTGGATAACCATGCCGCCACAATTTCTCAGAATAGATTTCAACCATTCCTGTTTCGGTATCAAAACCTTTAACTGTGTTCTTAACCGGATCGATTCCCGCGTATTTCCTATCACTCTGAATTAATGGAATTGAAATTCCTTCCGGCTTTTCTCTTAACGACTCTACGGTCAAGCCAATGGGCTCAAGAATATAATTCCATCCTGCTTCAACGCTGCCATTAAAAAATATATCATTCATGCCTAAGCGGCAGGCCAAATCGAAGACAATTTCATTATCTGACCGGCTTTCTCCCCGAGGCGAAATCATTCTTTGTCTTAACTGAACTAGTTCCTCTGCCTCACCTGAAATCTCAAATCCTACACGTAGCCCTTCTCTCTCCCAGGGCGTATTCACGGGTAGTAAGATGTCAGCATAATGTGCTGTGGGCGTTTCAAAGAGATCACAATGAACATGAAACTCAAGCTGTTTTAGCGCATCTATTCCAATCTTTGTGTCAGCATGAGATGACAACATATTCGTACCAAATGCCATCATAGCTCTAATAGGGTAAGGCCGTTTGTGCAAGATTGCTTGATACAGATCCTGTGATGTTATCCAGCCATCTAGCGGTGGCCCCAACGGTCTTTCCTTAAAGCCAAGTGCTTTTTCTTGCTGTTCTTTCGGCATAAGTCTGCGGGCATTCACCGGATTAACGGGATGCTTATTGTACACTCGGTTACTTCCCTGAGTGTCAAAACATCCCGTTAATGCGTACAGCACGGCAATTGCTCGTTCAGTTTGGGTTGCATTGGTATGCTGAGCCACACCAGTCCAAGAATGATAAGCAATTCGCTTGGAAGACATGATTAAATCTGCTGCATATAGGAGTTTTTCTCTGGTTATGCCTGTGATTTTCTCTACATATTCAGGAGTGTATTGTTGACACTCATCTATAAGTAGTTGGAATGCAGATTTACATTGTATTTTTTTATTTACATCTTTCGCAGAGTTAACCGAAAATTCGCCGAATAAAGCATAATTATCATTTTCATCACATGGCACATTTTCGTGAATATCATACGTTAGCGGAAACTGAGTTATATTATTCCAGACAACATACCTGTTTTTCTTAGCTGAAATGTTTATATCTTTTTCTCGCAAGAAAAGACCATTATCATTTCGTACCAACAATGAGGCGTTCGTCCACCGTGTTACAAATGTCTGATCATATCCTCTTCGGTTTATGATGATATTTATTAGCCCGAGGGCTAACACGGCATCCGTCCCAGGATTGATGTTGAGCCAATTATCAGCTTCTCTGGCAAGAGCCGTATGTCTAGGATCGACAACGATAAGTTTGGCGCCGGCATTTCTGCCTGTTCCAATAGCTTCAGCTTGCGCAAGCCAGGTATTTGTTGGATTGTGCCCCCATAAAATGATCAACTCGGCATTTCTGTAATCAGCGACAGGAATATTGCATCCGAAGGTAAACTTATGTGCCTCGTCTTTATGCCAGTTACACAACTCTGTACCATTGCAGACGTTAGGGCTGCCGAAATTTCGAACGAAGCGCTCTATCCATTCAAGACTATCACTCAGAGGTGTCCCACTAGGCGAGGTGATTGAGAAAGCAACCGATTCTGCGCCAGACTCAGCCTTATAGAAAGCCAGTTTCTCAGCAACATACTTTAAAGCTTCATCCCAGGTGATTTTTTCCCAGCCTGGATCTGCATCACCTTTGGGATTTGTCCTACGAAGAGGATAAAGAATCCGGTTAGGACTATGAGCCAGTTCTGGCGCAGCTTTACCCTTCATACATATAGCATTGCCGGTCGGGTGATTCGGGTTCTGCTTGATTTTTATCAATGTATCGTTACGAACTTCGTTGACAGTGCCACATCTCGATCTACAGAGGGTACAGTATCCTTCTTTAAACTCGCTCTTCATAAAATAACCTCATATAACTTCACAAAATGTTTGCTTCACGGTTGTTGCGGATGGTTGATACCAGTGCGTATTATTGGCTCCGTTTTAATTAACCAAAGGATTAACAACGTAATGACTCATCATTTTTATATTTTCCTCGCAAATTTCATTGTAATAGAAAAATAAATGAACAATTTCACGTGTGGAAAGTTTTTGAATTTTCTATACGTAACTTCATATATTGAACTAATGCATATTAATGTTAGGTTTATCAAACCAGTAACGGGGAGACGATGCTCCCCAGATTGAGGTAGTTCTGTTGTATTGGGTGTCGAAACTTAATTTTCAATAATATTAAAATTAACCACCTTTTTAATTTCTTGGTGATATTATGTTATCTAATAATAATTCCTGCTGATTTTTGCAGTTATTACGTAAATAATATGGATTTATTCTATGTATTGCTTTGAATGCAAATTCAGTTTCACTGAAAATCCAGATTTGAATTTTGCATCATAACTAACGACAGAACATCTGACATTCCCTTATCTATCTTAGTCTCTTATTTGCCAGCTCATACGCTTCATTCCGCTCGCGCTTACCAACTGCTACCACGGCGATGATCAACACATTATCCATGACTTCATAAACCAAGCGAAAACCAGAAGCGCGTAATTTTATTTTGTAATAATTCGGCATGTCTCGAAGTTTAGCTGATGGAATATGAGGTTCAACACAACACTTTTTCAACTTCTTAGCAAATTGTTGCTGGACTGATTTATCAAGCCTCTCCCATTCCTTGAGAGCATCTTCCCTGAATTTCACGCTATAGGTCATAGATAATTATCCAGATCTACATCAACCAATGCCTGTCCTCTACGCTCATTTACTAGTCGAATAAGCTCTTGATCGTCCAAAGTATCAAGTATCTGTTCGTAGAGTTCCGCAGGAATACAATAAAACACGGGTTGGTTACGATTTAGGATCGCAACAGGGTATCCAGCCCCAGCATTAACGGTCGCCATAGGGTTCTTTTTAAGCTCACTAATGCTTGCGCTAATATCTGACAGAATTATGTTAGCCATAGAAATACTCCAAAAGACTTGTTAGTAAATCTTATAGTAGCTTTCTTTGTTCAGAAGAAAAACAGAAAAGACCACTTAAAAGGTCTTTTTCTCCGGTAGTTTTTTTATTCTCAATTATTATCAATGTCTTTTGGTGATTTTGGCGTATTTTTCGGTGATTTGCCCAACTCGTGCACAATTATCTATGCTGGTTTTAGCTATCATTGGGGCTGAGTACGCAATACGAGAAATTTTGCCATCTGGCAATCACCTTATTTACAGAGGAGTCATTATTATGCCGCTTGATAAAAATGTTGAAAAATGGCTTGCTTCCATGCCTGAAATTGAAATAACAGCAAATTCCCCCCTGGAACAACTTCGAATCTCTATTGAGGATACTCTTATCCAACAACAGGGCGAATGGAACGATGCGACATATAATAGCAGCTTTACTGTTCCCGCAGAGGATGGTTTCCCCATTCCTGTTCGCGTGTATGTACCTTATGGAAAAGAAAAGATGAGTGATAAACCCGCGTTGGTTTATGCTCATGGCGGTGGGTGGTGCGTAGGCAGTCTTGATGCTTGGGATCGTCCTTGTCGTAAGCTAGCGGAGTCAACGGGTTGCGTTATCTTCTCGGTAGACTATCGGCTTGCCCCCGAAAATCCTTTTCCGGCACCACTAACGGATTTTTATGCGGCCCTATGCTATGTCACTGATAATGCAGAAAAATTTTGCATCAATGCGCAACAAATCGCGGTCGGTGGCGATAGCGCAGGGGGGAATCTTGCCGTTGCAGCTTGTTTGATGTCGCGAAACCAAAAAGGGCCTGCTATTTGCCATCAATTGCTATTTTATCCAGCTTTAGATGCGTCAATGGAAACGGATTCACACGATAAATATGGTGAAGGTTATGTATTGACAAAACAGATGATGACATTCTTTTGGCAGGCATACATCGGTGAGCACAACAACAGAACAAATCCACTTATCTCGCCTTCTAATTTAACGCATTTTGAAGGATTGCCAGATGCAACTATTTTGCTTTGCGAATATGATCCGCTAAGAAGTGAAGGAGAATCTTATGCACAGCAGTTAAGGGATGCCGGTGTGTCTGTGCAGATTGAAATTATTGAGGGAATGGTACATGGTGCGATGCATATGATTGCGGTGACGCCATCCGTTGAAGTATTTTACAAAAAGCCCCGCTTTTGTTGATAAAGCATCATCTGTTTCGGGCCAATTTGATAAACATTGGCCCGATGATTCTGGAATCATCAGGGGACAGGCATTGGTAGTTGTTCCTTTCAATATGAACGATGACCGCTTTCTCTTCCGGGGATTTGATTAGTGTCATTTCGAAAATATTAGCAAATTAGATTCTTCATCATATGGAAATAGCATTAATTTCTGTGAGTTTTAACTAATATAAATTTTAACTAAACAGTCTTTGACTTTATCTCAATATATTTATTCTTAACTCCCCTTCCCTTCTGAGGTTTGATTATCAGCGACTTGGGGAATATTGCTCCCATATTAAGGTACATACTCTCCCTAATTGAAGTTAAAATCAATTAAAACAATGAATTACAAATTCACTGGATTTATGCATAAAATTAAAACTATTGAAACTAACTTTCCCACCAATTACCCTTCTCTCATCAACAAAATAATACAAATACGTTTCCTTGTCTGGATATTTATCAGTCGCATATAAAGGAGGATTTATGAAATTTCCCCATCTGTTTAATCCATTAAAAATAGGTGCTATTACTACGCCTAATCGTATTTTTATGGCGCCTCTTACCCGCTTGCGAAGTATTGAACCCGGCGATATTCCCACATCAATAATGGCTGAATATTATCGTCAACGTGCCAGCGCCGGATTGATCATCACTGAGGCTACACAGGTTTCATTTCAGGCGAAAGGTTATTCAGGCGCGCCCGGTTTGCATACGCCTGAACAGATAAGCGCCTGGAAAAAAATTAATGAAGGAATTCATCAAGCGGGTGGTCTTAGCGATGTGCAACTATGGCATACGGGGCGAATATCTCACTCATCTCTTCAACCCGGGCAGCAAGCTCCTGTGGCGCCTTCTGCGATCTTTGCTAACACGCGGACCTCGGTACGAGACGCACAAGGCAATGTGATTCGAATCGACACGTCTAAGCCGCGGGCTTTGAAGAAAGATGAAATTCATCAGGTTGTCAACGATTACCGTCAGGCAGCCATCAATGCGCAGGAAGCTAACTTTGACATGATGGAAATCCATGCCGCACATGGTTACCTTATTCATCAGTTCTTGTCGCCAGCAGCTAATCAACGTGATGATGAATATGGCGGCAGTATTGAGAACCGTGCGCGATTCGCTCTGGAAGTGGTAGATGCTGCCATTGAAAGTTGGAGTTCTGATCGGATTGGCATCCGTATCTATCCGCTAGGGCCATATAATGGTCTAAGTCATTATGAAGATGAGGAGAAAGCCGCGCTTTACCTGATCCGTGAGTTGGCAAAACGTAATCTGGCTTATCTACACATTTCCGAACCTGATTGGGCTGGAGGAGAACCTTTCAGTGAAGCATTTCGTCAAACTATTCGCGAGGCTTATTCTGGTGTGATTGTCGCGGCAGGCGCTTATACTGCCGAGAAAGCGGAGAAATTGATTGCAAAAGGATTAATTGATGCAGTGGCATTCGGACGAAACTTTATCGCTAATCCTGACTTAGTTGAACGCCTGCGAATTGGCGCGCCCCTGAATGAACCGCGTCCAGAATTCTTCTACGCCAATGGCCCTGAGGGGTACACCGATTATCCTACTTTAGAGCAGTTAAGCGCGTAATTGTACTGTGCGCTTTAATGACAGTGATAATCACCGTCATTAGGGCGCCTTCATCTTCTACTCCCAAGGTACGCCATCTTTCCAGCTTTCTACCAAGAGGTCGATAAATCCCCGAATGCGAGGGGAAAGATGCTTTTTACTTGGATAAATGATTCGGATAGGTTCGGGCACAACATGGTAATTTTCCAACACGGGAACAAGTTTACCGTTACTAAGATCTTTGCCAACAACATAGCTAGGTAGATGAATGAGACCGAACCCTGCTAGCGCCGATTCGAGCATAGCTTCCGCGCTATCGATATTTAGCCGTCCTGGACCTTCAAAAATGTAGGTTCCTTCCGCAGTTTCAAAACGCCAGGAACGGCGTTTATCCGCACTCAGGAAGAAAATAGTGTCGTGTGCATGTAACACCTGCGGCGTTTCAGGTACACCTCGCCGGGCCAAATAATCCGGTGATGCACAGGTAATCATCTGTTGAGTAGCGATGGTACGTGTAAGGATACGAGAATCATCTTTTGGCTCACCAATGCGAATGGCAATATCGAACCCTTCCTCGATCAAGTCAACATAACGATCAGTAAAGGCAATATCCGCCTGTAGTTCAGGCCAGCGTTGCAGGAAAGTTTCCAGCAAGGAAAGAATATGGCGTTTCCCTAAGGAGATCGGCGCGGTTAATTTCAGCGTCCCGGTAGGATTTACCCTACGCATTGCCATCGTGTTATCCACTTCTTCGAGATCTTCAAGGATCTGACGACAGCGTTCGAACATAATGCGTCCTTCATCTGTCAGACTAAGCCGCCGCGTGGTTCGGTTCAGCAATCTTACGCCTAAGCGGGTCTCCAGGCGCACAATGCTCTTACCGATGGCAGAGCGAGTCAGCCCCAAAGAACCCGCCGCTTGTGTATAACTTCCGGCCCGTACCGCAGCAACAAAAGCCGCAATATCGCCGATTCTGTTCAATTCCATTTGTACTCCTAAGACACTCTGAGGATGGATCGCCTACTCAATTTTATTTTTTGAATAATGCGCTACGGTTTAGCTCTTCTGCTCTACCTTTATATCAGTGATAGGCATTGATAAATAAAGTTCAGCGTTTATCGTCTCGGCACGTAGTTCAGGTTCTAATTTCATCGTAAAAACGGCTTGTTTCGTCATGGTCTGACTTCCTAACATCATTATTCTGTTATATATAATCTCATTACTCTGCGCGATTTTCTAGCATATGTAGTCCAGGAAGAGTTGTTTCCCTGGACTGATTTATTCAACAAAGCTGGAGATGAGGTTTTATTTGCTATACTAATCTCACATCTGCATAAATATCTTTGGGCGCCTTCTTTAAAACTCAGAACCGACCAATAAAAGGCTCAAGAATTTTAACTGACTCAGCTTCGCTTACCTGAGCTGATGTTGCCCTTATAAGTGCTTTATTAAATTCAACTAATTTCAGGCAGGTATTAATACGTTGTGATGAATTTAATTTACTTAAGAGGTTTCGATCTTGCTGATATACAGGCAAGTCAATCTTTGCATTTGGAGCACCTTCGCATTTATCATTCTTAAAATACTTAATAATACTATAGCTGGTGACATCACGAAGAGTATCTGTGGATTTATTGTAATTATATTTAGCGCCATTGTCCTTACTGAAATCGTAAATCATGGTAACTAAAGCAATTGAGGGTATTTTCACCTCTTGATCGGAAAAAATTTTCTCCCGCCATACTTTTAATATTTTTCCTGAGCGATTAATTATCTCTCTTTTGGGTGTTTTTTTACTGAAAACATTATCAAGTTCGGAGTATAAGCTCAGACGTTCTGAACGATACCATTCTGATGTGGCATCATCTTTTCCATAGTTCAATTCAGAACACCTTTTATCGATAGAGCATAAAGGCGCTGATTTGTTCAGAACATTGAAAAATGCAATATCGATATCTTCTGTACTGTTACTTAAATTTACTACTGGAATCTTGATAGTATAATTATACTTACTACCAAAAACTTCCTTGAATGCATTAACAGCATCATCTTTTAATTTAACTGGGCTGAGTGTGTGCATAGAGTCGCCATTGTTGTATTTATAAACAAATGCAATGTCAAGATCCGATGGACCAGCCAGAGCCATTCCATAAGCTAAACTTCCCTGAACCTCTATGCCAACCTTTGAAAAAGTACCATACTTGCCCCAATATTTTGCAGAATACAACTTGTCAACAGATGCGCTATACAGCTCGTTCCCAAGTTTATATAGTTGCTCTTCTGTACTTTTTGGTAATGAAATTTTATTTTCAAAGTTAATCATTCTCGTTTCTTGAATTGCTCCTATGGAAAACGAGGAGAAAAAAAATAGTGTGACTAGCAATAAAGAAAGAAATTTATTATCCATATAGACTCCTTAAGTTTAGTTAATAACTATACCCGTCATCTTTCAAGTTGCCTCTTTGTTGGCTGCACTCACTCACCCCGGTCACATAGTTATCTATGCTCCTGGGGATTCGTTCCTTTGCCGTCGCGATACATCTTGAAATCCATAGGGT
>NZ_JAPFCD010000067.1:0-24193 GCF_026153155.1 Photorhabdus aballayi
GGGACAGTGTTCAATCAAGGGAAACGGTTGATCCTCACCACAGACCAGCTTGACAACCATCAGGGCAACATTGCCAGTCAGGGCGAGGACCTGCATCTCACTGCGCGTCAGGCAGATAACACTCAGGGCACAGTGCAACTGGCGGGTAACGGGAAATTGTCACTCAACAGTCAACGCTGGCTGGGTGATAAGGGCAAACTGCTCACCAACGGCGCCCTGACGATACAAGCCGGTGAACTGCAACTGAACCACGCCGAAACGCAGGCCGGGCAGATTACTATCAATGCGGACACCCTGAGCCATCAAGGCGGTGTGATGCAACAACGCGGCAAAGATACGCTGTCTCTGACGGTGAACACCCTAAATAACCAGAACGGCACCCTTGCCGGTAACGGTAACCTGAACCTTAAGGCAACGACCGTGGATAATCGTCACGGCAACCTTGTGGCTGCCGACAAAGGCTCGCTGACACTGACGGTCAAAGACACGCTGGACAATCAGGCGGGCCGGCTGGAAGCGGGTAACGCGCTCCGGCTCAGCGCGGCCCAACTGGATAATCGCCGGGGGAGCATCGTGGCGGCCGGGGACAGCGCCACCCTGACCATTGGCAAAGCCATTCAAAACGCTAACGGCCATCTTGAAGCCAAAACCCGACTGACCACGACCAGCCAGACCCTGGATAACACGCAGGGAGTGTTGCTGGCGCAGCATATCAACAGCCAGACCACCGGCCAGCCCTTCATCAATACGGCGGGACAGGTGATAGCCGAGGACACTCTGACCTTAAACAGTGGTGAACTGGATAACACGGCGGGGCTGTTCCAATCCGGCCGCGAGATGGCCGTTGATACCCACGGGCATGGGCTCATTAATACCCGCCATACCGACCAAAAAGCAGGCCGGTTGTTAAGCGGCGGGCAGTTAACCCTGCGCACCGGCGACATCGATAACACCGGCGGCATGATAGCCGCGGACGGCAAAACGACGCTGACCAGCAGCGTACTCAATAATACTCAGGGCCAGATAGCCGGAAATGGCGGACTGGACATTCACAGTCAGCAACTCACCAACCGCAACGGGACCTTACAATCCGCAGACGCCCTGAATCTGGACACCGACGGGCAATTACTGGATAACCAGCAGGGCCAGATTCTCGGCGAGGGCAAAACCACCGTCACCAGCGGCCCGCTGGACAATCGCCACGGTCATCTGCAAGGCGGCCAGTTGGTTATCGACACCCGACAGGCGCAGACGGATAACCGGGACGGCAAATTGTTGTCGGCCGGTACGTTCAACCTGAAAACCCAGCGGCTCGACAATCGTCACGGGCAGGTGCGAGCCGTGGGCGATACCGCTCTTAATGTTGAAACCCAAACCGATAACACCGGCGGCCTTATCCGTGGCGGTGCGCAACTGACCCTGAATACCGCTCACCTGATTAACCGCGACACGGCGCAGACGGATAAAGGACTGGAAGCGCACAACCTGACGGTCAACGCCCAACAGGTGGACAACAGTCAGGGCGCTTTACGGGCGGCTAACCGCCTGCAAGCGAATATCAGCCAGACCTTGAATAATACTCAGGGGCTGGTCTCCGCAGGCAAACAGCTCACTATCAACCGCGAGGCTCAGCAACCGCATCTGAGGATTAACAACCAACAAGGCACCCTGATTGCCGGGGAACACACCACGATTAACGCTCACGGCCTGAGTGGGGACGGCCAACTGTTATCGCAGGGCGATATGGCGATCACTTTAACCGGGGATTTTCACCATACCGGCAACATGGCGGCCAATGGCAATCTGACCCTGAAAACCACCGGCAATCTCCGCAATGACCGCCAGATAAAAGCCGGTCGGGCGCTGCATCTTGGGGCGCAAAATCTTACCAACAGCGCCGCCGGTGAAATCAGCGCCGGGCAAACACAAATCAAGGTCCACGATACGCTGAACAATACCGGACTGATTGACGGCGGTTTGACCCATCTCACGGCCAACACCCTGAACAATACCGGCACCGGGCGCATTTACGGCGACCAACTTGCCCTCCAGACGGGGACCTTGAATAACAGCGCACAGGACGGCAAAGCCGCCGTGATTGCCGCGCGTGACCGGCTGGATATCGGCACCGGGATACTCAACAACCAGCATCATGCCCAGATTTACAGCGTGGGCGATATGCACATTGGCGGCCAGTTAGACAACAGCCTGACAGCCACCGGTCAGGCGCGTGAACTCAATAACCACGCGGCGACAATTGAGGCCGGGAACAATTTGAAGATTCAGGCTGACCAGATTCAAAACACCAACGCCGGTCTGGTGACTCAGGTCGTCGAAACGGAAAAATCGCCACATCACGATGCGGTATTGAGCGGCCAGACCACCCGCTATGACTGGTCGCAGGTGGACACCTCCCGCCACAACAAATACGGCGTGCACGATGCCATCATGCCGGACGGCAGCCGCAGTAATGACTTTTACGAATATCAGTACACCCGCGCCGTGAAGGAAACGCAGGTCAAACAGAGTGATCCCGGTAAAATTCTGGCCGGCGGCAATATCACGCTCAACAGTGCGAAAGTCACTAATCACGACAGCCAAATTGTCGCCGGCGGCGAGCTAAACGGCGAAATCGGTGAACTGCACAATATAGCCACTCAGGGCGAACGTATCACCACCGATAAAGGTCGCCAGACTCACTGGTATGCGAAAAAGAAACGACTTAAGCCCAGAGCACGGGGTACCAAAACTTCTCAGGGGAAAAGTCGCAGTAGTTATAACCCCGCGCCGGTGGTAGAAACGATTGACCTGAAAACGCTGGCCTGGCAGGACCATACTCGGCCACAGAACACCGATATCACGATTACGGACCGACAGACCGGCCAGATACACGATGCCCCCACGGCGGTCAAACCGGTGAGCGGGATAAACGACCAGCCTCTGGTCTTGCCACCTGGTCAACCGTTTGAACTGAGTTTGCCCCCGGAAACGGTGAAAGGGCAAACAATCGACCCGGTGATACGCGTAGTGACCCCCAATACCCGCCTGCCGGATAACAGTCTGTATACCGTGCAACCGGGCAGTGACAGCCACTATCTGGTCGAAACCGACCCGAAATTTACCCAGTATAAACAGTGGCTGGGCTCGGATTACATGCGGCAACAGTTAACGCACGACCCGGCGCTGGTTCACAAACGTCTGGGGGATGGGTTCTACGAACAGCGTTTGGTGCGGGACCAGATTACCCAACTGACCGGCCGGCGCTATCTGCCCGGCTACAACAACGACGAAGCGCAGTTTAAAGCGCTGATGGATGCCGGAATTGCCTTTGGCCAACAGCAACAGTTAACGCCGGGCGTCGCCTTGAGTCCGGCGCAGATGGCGCTGCTGACTTCGGATATTATCTGGCTGACGAACCAAACCGTGACTTTGCCGGATGGAACTACTGAGGTGGTCACCGTGCCGCAGGTGTATGCGCGTGTCCGTCAGGGCGACCTGAGCCGTGATGGCGCCTTGCTGGCCGGTAATGCCGTGGCCCTTAACAGTCAGGGCGATATTACCAACAGCGGCACGATTAGCGGACGTGACGTCACCCAACTGACCGCCAACAACCTGACCAACAGCGGCTTTATTCGCGGCGGCAAAGTGGATGTGACGGCCCAACAAACGCTCACCAACCGGGGCGGGCAGATTCAGGGGGATGACCGGGTAGCTTTGACAGGTCGCGATATCACCAGTGCGTCTACGTTGCGCGGGGATGAGGCTAACCGCTGGCTGGACCGTCCGGCGGGGATTTATGTGCAGAACGATAAAGGCACCTTATCGCTGAGCGCCATCAACAATGTGCAATTAACCGCCAGTGAGGTGAAGAACGCCGGTAAAGACGGTCGCACCGAGATAACCGCAGGCCATAACCTGACGCTGGATACCCTAAGCACGCGCCGTACAGAGCAGGGCGACTGGGGGAAAGATAACTATCGCCATCTGACCCAACAACAAGATATCGGCAGCCAGATAACCGGTGCGGGTGAGGTGGCCCTGCAAGCCGGGCAGGATTTGACCGCCACCGCCGCTCACGTCAATGCCGGTCAACACCTGACGGCGCAGGCCGGAAATAACCTGACATTGACAACCGGTACCGCCTCATCCGACTTAGTGGAGCACAGTAAACAGACCAGCAAAGGCTGGCTGTCGAAGTCGTCGGTGGAAACCCACGATGAAGTGCATGACCGGCAGGCGCTCAGTACCACATTCAGCGGCGATAAGGTCAATCTACAGGCCGGAAAAGACCTGCATATCAGCGGCAGCAATGTTGCGGGCACGCAGGATGTCAGCCTGAACGCCGGTCAGCAGCTTACCGTCACCGCCGCCGCCGAATCTCACGGTGAAACCCATTTACGGCAGGAGAAAAAATCGGGCCTGATGGGGACCGGCGGGATTGGATTTACTCTGGGCAAAGCCAGTCAGAAAGTCACCACCGACAGTGACAGCCAGCTTAGCAAAGGCAGCACGGTCGGCAGCAGTCAGGGCAACGTGACGCTCAACGCGGGAGAACAACTCCGGGTTCACGGCAGTGAAGTGATTGCCGGTAAAGACCTGACGCTGACCGGCCGACAGGTCACGGTCACCAGTGCGGAAAACCGCAATCACACCACAACAAAAACCGAACAAAAACAGAGCGGCCTGACGGTAGCGCTGAGCGGAGCCGCCGGAGGCGCCATCAACACGGCCGTGCAAACGGCTCATGAAGCGCAACAGACTGCCGACCCGCGCCTGAAAGCGTTGCAAAATACCAAAGCCGCGCTGAGCGGGGTACAGGCGACTCAAGCCGCCCGACTGGCGGAAGTTCAGGGCAGTGACAGCAGCAATAACAACCTGGCCGGGGTGAGCCTGTCCTACGGTCGCCAGTCTGCTCGTTCAGAACAGCAGTCCCGTCAGACCACCCAACAGGGCAGCCACCTCACTGCCGGGGATAACCTCACGATAACGGCGCACGGTGGCGATAAAGGGACCTCAGGCCCGAACGGCGATATCCGCATTCAGGGCAGCCAGTTACAGGCGGGTAAAGACCTGCAACTCAATGCGAATCGGGACATCACGCTCTCGTCCAGCCAGAACACCGAACAGACCACCGGCAAAAACAGCAGCCACGGCAGCTCGCTGGGCGTGGGCCTGACTGCCGGACCGGGAGGCACCGGTCTGAACGTCTCGGCCAATGTCAGCCGGGGTAACGGTCGTGAAAACGGCAACGGCGTCAGCCACCATAACACCACGTTAGACGCAGGACAGACCATTACCCTCAACAGTGGCCGGGATACGACGTTAAAAGGGGCACAAGTCAGCGGCGAACAGATTACGACGACGGTGAAGCGTAACCTGGCATTAAGTAGCGAGCAGGACAGTAACCGCTATGACAGCCAGCAACACAACGCCAGCGCGGGCGTCAGTACCACCGTAGGGCCCCTCACCAACGGTACAGCGAGCCTCAATGTCAGCCGCAACAAACTGCACAGCAATTACGATTCAGTGCAGGAGCAAACCGGGCTGTTTGCTGGTAAAGGCGGTTATCAGGTTAACGTCGGCGACCACACCCAACTGGATGGTGCGGTGATAGCAAGTCAAGCTGACAAAGCCAAAAACACCCTCAACACCGGGACATTAGGCTTCAAAGACATTCAAAATAAAGCGGATTTTACTGTCGAACAGCAGAGTGCGGGCGTCAGCCTTGGTCAGCCAACCACCGGTCAGGTGCTGAATAATCTGGCGGTTAATGCGCTGACGGGGACCCATAATCAGGGCCATGACAGCAGTACCACGCATGCCGCCGTCAGTGACGGCACCCTGATTATTCGGGATAAGGACCACCAGACACAGGATATCGCGAACTTAAGCCGTGATACCGATAATGCGGCCAATGTCCTGAGTCCGATATTTGATAAGGAGAAAGAGCAACAACGGTTAAAACAGGCGCAACTGATTGGCGAACTCAGCGCCCAGATGACCGAGATAGCCGGGACGGAAGGGAAAATTATCGCCACAAAAGCGGCGAAAGCGAAACTGGACCATATCAGTGAACAGGATAAAGCCGATGCCAGAGAAAAGTTGATCAACGCAGGCAATAAACATCCGACTTCGGCGGATATCAGTAAACAAATTTATGACACGGCTTACACTCAGGCACTGAATGACTCCGGCCTGGGAACCGGCGGTAAATACCAGAAAGCTTTGCAGGCGGCTACGGCAGCGATTCAGGGCCTGGCGGGGAACAATCTCGGTCAGGCGCTGGCCGGCGGCGCGTCGCCGTATCTGGCCGGGGTGATTAAAGATCTAACGACTGACCCACAAACCCATCAGGTGGATATCGCCACCAATACGCTGGCCCATGCGATTTTAGGCGCGGTGGCGGCGGAGGTGAGCGGTAATAATGCTCTGGCGGGAGCAGCCGGGGCCGCTTCCGGTGAACTGGCCGCACAGGTACTGATTAAGCAGCTTTACGGCGACAAGGCCAAAGTCAGTGAGTTAACGGAGGAGCAGAAACAGACTGTCAGCACCCTTTCCACCCTGGCAGCCGGGCTGGCCGGCGGCATTGCCGGTGACTCTACCGGGAGCGCCATTACCGGGGCCCAGGCTGGGAAGAATGCGGTGGACAATAATGCCCTTAGCATGGGAAATCTGTTTGGTTCCGAAGGTGCTAAACATTTTGAAGGCGCGGGTTCACTGGCTCAAAAAATGGTTCAATCCGGGGCAACACCCGAAGAAATAAACGCAGCCTTAACTCACTACTTGAAAGGACAAGTCCCCGATGGTCAGGACCCGGCAAAAGGTCTAATTATTGCGTGGGGTAACTTTTTTGGTGTTCCGTTGGATGTCGTGTTATCAAATGAGCAGATGACGCCACAGAAAGCGGCGGAAATTGTTGCCGGTGGGATACCCAGCAGTGAAGCGAAACTGATACAGTTTGCAGCAGCAAAGGTGTATCTGTCTTTGAGTAAATATCAGTCGACAGAAGTGGTTAATCGAAACGGAGATTTGCTAGCTGAACATGTCAAAGGGAATGTTATAGCAAGTCAAAAAGCAAACAAGTCTTCTAATTTTGGTAAATTTAGTAAAGCGGAAGGGACAGTTCAGGAATCGCTTGGAATTTGGCCGCCAAATCGAGGAGCTTATGGCCCTGTTGAGAAAGTGACGCTGCCAAACGGGGCAATTATTGATAGGTATGGTTCAACAAAAGGAACATTTACATCTCCAGTGGGGATACCATTTGAGAATAGGGCATTACCATCTTATTCTGTAAATGCACCTTATAATGTGTATAAAGTTCTAAAACCTATAGATGATGTTTCAAAAAGTAAGATATTGCCATGGTTTGGTCAAAAGGGGCAAGGAACTCAATATGAACTACCTAAGCCTGTTCAATGGTATTTAGATAATCATTACTTGGGAGAGAAGAAATGACAAGGCAAGAATTAGTATCCATCCTTGAACATAAAAATGTACCTAACGGTATTTATAGTTTAGATGGGTTGAAAGAAGGAGAGTGCCTATGTATTAACCCTCATGATGGAGTCTGGGATGTTATATACAACAGCAGAGGGAAAATTACATATAAGGAAGTTTTTACCAATGAAGAGTCAGCTTACGATAGATTTTATCAAATAATGAGAGATGACTATGGCTGGTGATTTTTTAGAACTGTTGTGGAGAATAATGCGCTGGCCTCGCGAAACCTGGGGGATTGCAGTACGCTGTCACCGGCAGCGTGCGGCAAGGCCAAAGAACTGAGTCAGCGGATTCTGGATAAAGGTCTGCCGTCAGTGGAGGACATGCGCGATAAACTGGCCTCATGTCAGGATGATAGCTGCCGTAAAGGAGTCTGGACAGAGTACCGGCAGGCCAGTGATGCGACCATCAACACCCTGAAGCAGATGGCGTTGAATGGCGAGTTGAGCCGTGAAGAACTGGCCTTTATTAACCATGAGCTGGGTAAAGAACTGGCGGTATCGGGCTATCGTGCCAATGACAAGATAGGCCGTTCAGAGCAGAGCAGCTGGCTAAATGGTGGCGGTGGGCCACTCTCCGGGTTCTTCAACACGGAATTGAGGCAGAAAGAGCTGGAAAATGCCGGATTATCTAAAGCGGATGCGGCACAGTACGTTAAGGAAGAGCAACGGAATCTGATGTTGCTGGAAACCGCGGTCGGAGCTATTGGAGGAGCAGCTAGTAATAGGGGGCAGCCTAATAGTAAAACCAGCGTTGGAAAAGGAACGATAATTGATGCTAACAATGTTAAAGAAAACATTACTGCTAGCCAAAAAGGAAATCGCTCAAGTAATTTTGGACAGCATCTGGAAAAAGAGAAGCTGATAAATCCAGCAACAAACAAGATAGTCACTGAGCATGTTATTGTTTCTTCTGGAAAGGTGCCGAAGACATCAACACCTAATTCTATTTATGAAGTATCCAGGGCGGATGGAACGAGGAGTATCACTTATTATGATAGTAAAGGACGTACATTTTCCCGAGAGGATTATGGACAGCAAAGAACTCATGGTGAGTTGGGTTATGATGAAAAAGGTAAGGTTCCACCTCATGAACATAAAATTACTTATAATGACCGAGGGTTTGTTGATAAGCGCTATTACAGAAAAATAGATAAAGATGGTAAAGCGATTGGTTCTTGGGTACCAGAAAAATAATTATTAGGAATATAGATATGTCAAATGATGTTTGTGGTTATCTAGAACCGATACTCGATTCGGATACAAATATTGCCTTAGATGATTTTATAAGTAATAGCAAGTTAGGAATACAAATTATACCTAGAAATGAACTGTATAATTATCCAGATAATTTTATTCCAAATAGTGATTGTTTTATATTTTTGATTGGTGATGTACCTGGTTATCCTAACGCTACTTATCTGACAGATTATTATCAATATGATCCTGAAACAGTGGATATAGGTTTTCCAGCTAATCCCAAGGAAAGATTGGATATCCTTATAACTACCTTGCTTGATATGATCAAAATCACGAAAGCAACGAAAATGGTTGTTTCAATTACAGAATGTGAACAAATTGAAACAATCAAAAAAATTCATGTTTCTGAAATGCGTGATGTGATACATGCAGATTTTGAGAAATATCAGTCACCACCTGATACGCTTTATGAAATCACCTGTAATTAGTTAAATCATACAAGTGACTAGATCCCAGCCTAATGAACTGCACCCCAAAAGTTGGGATCTTCCTTATTTAACCACTTAACCGTTATTTTGGTTCTGTTACTCCCCAAACCCCAAGCTATTGATCGTCAGCAGTCCTGTAACTATGACAAATATCTTGAAATATATCCAACGGATACATTTCTTTGAAACACTCAGTGCATATTACCTCATATTCAACAAGCGGATAAACAATCCGTTGTATTTTACTGTATCTGATTACTGACATTCAGGAATTGTATCATAACAGATTTCATATTTTTTCTCACAATCAATATTCTTCTCTTCGATAGAAAATCCTGCATATTCAGCAATTTCTTTAATTTGTTTTGCATTTAATATCACATTCATAAATCACCTTCTTATTAACTGTCGTTATCTCATAATCAGATACATCATATACCCAAAGACAAAAATAACCACCCTAAATCATTTTTCATAATAGTGCTCCACTCATTTTTTTGTATTCCGGGTTTTTGCTGCGATGAAAACGATCGTAAAAAGACATCGACGTGATTGAGTCATTGCCATAACCGTTCTATTTTATTCAACCAGGGAGAATAAACCGGTAAAAATAAAAGTGTGAACCTGCCATGTTGTGCCAGCCAGTTTATGACTTTTATGAATCTAAGATTAACGTGATAGTTTCCGCATGGGGATAACGGGCATTGAGTTCATCTAACATTTTGATAAACAAATCAGAATTCTTTTTTTCTCATTTTACGTAAGTGACTTCTTTGGTTTGTGCATGGAGGCAGCCCGCCAGATAATATTTTTCGTTTTTTCCCGGTGTGACTATCCGTTTTTGCTGGCCTTTGAAACACCAATCTGCACCGATTTTGGAGGTTAAATCAATGTCGACTTCATCTTCATAAAAAACCGGATGTCTTTCTGATATATTCGCTTCCGTGATTTTTGCCATTTTTTCATCATATTCCGGGTCCGGTTGTTTCACTGTGGGGGCGGCTCTGCGCCAGATGCGTATTTTCGTCCTCAGAGATCACCCAATAACCCCCTGTGTCAGCATAGTTGTCGCCCCAATTTTTAAGGAGAACTACTATGCCTGTACATGCAGTACCGATTGATGTTAAAGAACAAGGGATTATTTACCTATTTAGTTTGTAATAAAGTCAATGAGAGGTGCATTAACTGCCTGAGGTTTTAACAAAAAAATTCTGTTCGCACCCCAAGCATGATGGTAGAAGAAGCTCTTTAAGTTAGTAAGAATTTTTCAGGTATATAACGATTAAAATTATTGATTCGACAATATTCTTCTAATTGAAGACTGGAGTTAATACTTATTTTGTGATATATTTTTGTTATATGAATTTCAATTTCACTAAAATCAATATTTAATATTGTTCCAATCTGATGTTTTGTGTATTTCTGCAAGAAAAGAAAAATAATATCCCATTCACGTTCAGTAAAAAAATCTGTCGGTGGTTGGAGTAAAATGGATGAGGGAAATTTATTATGATATTGATACAGACAGGTTAATGAATAGTCTTTCGCCTTCCAACAATGATATATAACGCCTATACAATTTCCGTCCTCATGATAAAAAGGCATCTTTTCACAGAAATAAGATGATAGAATTTTGTCTTTACCAAATACATGCGTTTCAAGTGAACATATTCTTTGCTCTTTTTGCATAACTTTTTGATCATGATCAATATATTCCTTTGCAAATTCAGCGCCATTCCAAGGAAGCTCATGATCATAAAGTCCACTGTAATCAAATGATTCTGAGAAATTTTTGATAGAACTTAACGCTTTATTACCATAAATAAAACATGAAGAACTATCTTTCACTCCCCAAGGCTCATTACTTAATTCCATTGTGTTGATAATCTGAGATGATAATACGGCGAAGTTCTTCATATTTTAAAAATTCCTTTATAATTTAAGAGTTAAGGAAGAATTTTGCTTACTGGATGCACAAATCTTTCTGGTACATAGAGATCATAATCATTCGTGCGGCAATATTCTTCTAATTGGTAACTAGAGTTAATGCCAATCCTTCTGTATATGCGTAATATATGGGTTTCAACAGTACGGTAGGAAATATTTAACATCCTACCAATTTGTTTACTAGTATATTTTTGTAACATGAGGAAAATAACGTCCCATTCCCGTTGAGTAAATAAATCCGTCGGTGGCTGGAATAATATCGATGCTGGTAGTTTTCCATGAAACAGACGGGTCAATGAGAAATTCCCAGCTTTATAGCAATGAAGCAAGGTGCCTATACATTTGTATTCATTATTGTATAGCGGATATTTTTCACAAAAATAAGATGATAAAAATTTATCGTTCCCGAACATATGTGTTTCAAGCGAACATACTCTTTCTTCGTTCTTCATCACACTTTGATCGTGAATAACGTATTCTTTTGCAAACTCAGCTCCATCCCAGTGGAGTTCATCGTCATACCGCCCTTCGTAATCAAATGAGCTGTCAAAATTTTGAAAAGCTTTACACGCTTGATTACCAAAAATCCAGCACGAATTTTTATCCTTTATTCCCCAAGGTTCATTACTTTGCTGCATAGTATTAATAACTTGAGGGGAAATACTTAATTTGCTAGCGTAGTTCATAATGAAATCCTATTGTAAAGTTAAGTTAGTAATTTCGGTTTATAACTCTTTACTGCCAATAGTGATAAAACGTTCTGGAATATAAAGATGATAGTTATTTTTCTTACAGAAATCAGATAATTCTGTATGTAGTGGTAAATTAAATTTCTGGTAAATTGACTGAATATGATCAACAACATCTTCTGTGCTCACCATTAATTCTTTACCGATACTCTCTTCATCTTGTAAGCGTAGGGTCAAAAAAAGCACTTCCCACTCGGTTTGCGTCAATATATTATTAGGCGGTATAAATTCCAGGGTTGATGGTGATGTTCTCTCATAATAGTAAGAAACAGAAAAATCTTGAGCCTTATACATATGAAAGAAGATCCCAATGCAATCATTATTCTCATCAAAAAGGGGAAATTTATCGCAAATATAGGTCTGTTTAACGTTATTTTCTCCAAACTGATGTGTTTCCAGTGAAGTAACGCGTTGCATAGTTTGGATGGCTTTTTGATCCTGACGGTGGAGTTCTTCGGCATATTCAGCAATAGGTGAGGGTAATTCACCCATAGAAAGCCCTATAATATCGAAATCTTCAGGAAGGTTGATAAGTTGATAAAAAGCAGCGTTAGCATAAATAAATTTTGACTGGCAATCTTTAGCACCCCACGGTTCATTGCTTCTTTTCCACATATTAATCAATTGTGGAGTGATATTTGGCATCTTTCTTTTATTTGTCATAAAAACATCCTTAATTTGTCATAGAACTTTTAAATAACTATACAATAGAACATAATAATTTACTCGTCAAAAACCACAGTTATGTTATTTGACATGAAATGCATTTTATGTTCTTAGTAATATTTTATTTAATTGACAGTATGTTATTGTGATAATTTCATTGTGAAATAATTATTTCAATTATCAATTGTTATTAACCTAAATACCGATTGATTAATGGATTTTTATTTTTGATATACTAATTCAGAAAAACATTAAAAAAAGTCTGGAAAAATAACATCGCCAAAAAATTTTTCGTATATTTCAATATAAATTTTTATTTTATGGAATTTAAGCATCATGTTTGAATAGGAATAATTACTTAATTATTCCTTTAACTTCTCACTAAATCAATAATCGAATACACTGATAACGCCGGTCAGACTTTCGAATTGAATATTCTATCCTCTCAACTCACTCATCATATTGGCTAAATATTTAACACGTGGCCCAATCGAGCAAGTTTCCAGATAATATAATTCAGAATAAAAAGACTGCCAGCGTATAGCGTGTAAATAATGTAGAAAAAGTAATTTTAAAGCAGTTCATTAGACTGTATAATTTAAACATATCCTGATAACTCCTACGTATCAGGTCTTTCACAAGCATACCTTAGTGAGGTGCCACATGTCTGATTATTATACTGAAGCTTCCTTTATTGTTCCCTGTTCTGGGGAGCAAGCATCCGTTGCAATTGAAGCACTCACTCATATTTATAGTGAATGTACTGAATTCGCAAGGACAGTCATTTCAGAGCATAAGGATGAAGTATTTGACCCAAAAGAGAGCATTATTCGCCACTGTTTTCAAAATCATCCTGACCGGAATGACGACAGTTTTTCTCTAGAATGGGATTTTATATTAGATAAACATCCATATGGTCTATGGATTCATGCCGGCGAGAGTATTAATACTGAACACGCAGCAATCTTTACTCAGGCTGTCCTCATCGCATTCGATCTTCCTCATTTGGTAGAAATTCAAGCTGCCCATACATGCAGTAAACAACGTACAGATGCCTTTGGTGGACACACCTGTATCGTTTCAAAAGATCATATCCGCTGGAATGATTTATGCGATTTTCTGGAAGCAGAACGCAAAGCTCATAAAGAGAGCGAGAAATATTTCGTTTGCAATATTACAGAGGTAAAATGCGAGTACGAATACGGTCATTATTTTCTGATGAAGTGCTCTAGAAATGATGACCCAGAAAAGCGTTTCAATGAAATCTTGGTGAACTACTCAGGTGAAGACAATAAAAAAGGCAAAAGCTTCTCTGAGATTACACCTCTTGAATTCAAAGTTATGCAGGCTCATTTGAATGTTTTTTAATCTAAAAACTAAGGGCGGGTTAGCTTTCCCTTAATTACGGTATTTCCTATTGCCAAATTCAACTTGGTGAGGTAACACGACGAAAAGACATTGCTTCAGTTTCCAGTTTCTTTGATCGGTAGTAAAAAGGTGCCCCAAGGCTCCTACACCTTGGGGCTGCCAGAGCCGCCTTAGTGAGGATTTTCATCCAACGTCTCTAACGGCTCATAGTTTATCAATACAGAAAGGAAGAGTCATTAAAGAAAGCAATATATCGTGATTGTCGCGTTCATACGGGGCTAAATCAGCGTCAATGGGGTCGTCTATTTGCATTAGGAAATCTCAAAAATACCAATCAAGTGATAAGTCATAAGGAAAATCCAGAACAGCTAGGAAAGGGAACAACAAGCAAAAGCGTTAATATGCCGGAGGCTTTGGCATCCCAGCTTCTTTCATTTCTGCATGACCAAGGATTTGATATTACCAACATTGAGTTCGACCAGAATGGAAAGATATTAAATATCCCTAGAAGTTGCCAATAACTTGCAATACCGTCTATTGGACTGCAAAGTACTAAGTATAATATCCTGATGGACTCTACCTAGTTGGCAGGGCGGGATTCCACTTTGTATTTAATTTAATCAAAGATAAGTTGACTACGGAATTCCTCTGACCAAATGGCTCTTCGACGTTTAGCCGCCTGACTGTCTTTTATACTAGTATTCTGTTTAATCACACTTAATGCAATTCGGTTAAAAAGCGCCATTTGTGCAGCCCCATCAGGCTCTTTGAGTGAGATAGCATCTTCTCGAAAAGTGACATCTAATACCCAATGCAGCTCGTTTTCTACCGACCAGTGCCTTCTTATTGCCTTAGCCACGATTTCCGCCTCCAACGGTAGCGAGCTGACATACCAGCGTGAATCACGATGGGGAGGCTGGCCTTTTACGCTTCGTTCACTGACGACTTCAATAACACTTTGTATTGAAGGCCATTGCCGCCGAAGGACCTCCGGCAATACGGCACGAATTTGCATGACATGCCGAAATTCTGTCCGTCCATGACCGCTATTTTTCTGCGTAAATTCAACAAGTTCATCACTCTCATAATGCGAAGCAAAATACGATTTGACCTATTCATAGAGGGTCTTTTGATTGCCTTTGAGACCCACAATAAAATCACCGCCGCGCTGAGTAATTAACGCAAGGGTTTCTTTCTGGCAATGCAAGGCATCCAACAGGCGTCTGTCTTTATAACATAGAAGGTTGTGAGCCTAAGTATAAATTTATAACAACACAGACAACAATTATCGGCGTATCTGCTTTATCATACACTTCGCCAAGGTGCTTTTGTATCCATTCAGAAAAACTGACACCTTCTATTCAAGCCTGAAAAACATATCGGTTCTTGCGATAAGTTGTAAAGTGTATCTGGATTTACCCTGCTACCAACATCTCATCTTTCATTAGGTTTTGACTATTGGTATTGCGAGGTACAGACATTCGTTTTTGCTTTTCCATTCCAAGCTCTATTTCCAGAAAATTTATTCATTCCAGACACTATACGTGATGAGAAATAATACTGTCTATTGATTCTTAGGAGCCCCAAGCGGAGCCTGACTGGATTAATTTTTGGGGATATCCGGATTTAGCTGTTGATCTGGCTTTAATGTTGATTTTAACTCTTTTTTTTGAGCTAATTTCACAATGGTATGGTGGCGAAAATGAATTAGGCAACAGGTCACAAGCAAGGTTGAACCGATGAAAGAGCGCAAAAAATCAGAAGTAAAAATAAGACGATTGATGACACCATTGAACGCAGTAAATACTATTAGGTGGAACTACTTTAAATTCATTCAAAATTGCAAAATTCATCGTACAAAATCGACTACGTTCTATTGTTCCGCGTGTAGTGGAATAATGCAGCCCGCAGGGGGAAATATGGAATTCATTATCTTCATGTCCACATTGTGAATACCTACTCACCAAAATTACTAACAGTAAGAACGCAACCACAAAATATTTATGTTATTAATGAAGAGATATTTTCAACGGAATGAATTTAATGTAACGCACATGACGTTCAGGTTTACTCCGAAATTGTTGCACCTCTTGGCAATTTGTAAACTGTGGGAAATGGGTTGTTTCACAGAAAAATCACCAATAGTTGCAGTTGTGAAAAAACGATTATTTTACAATACATTGGAGGTAAACCTAATGAAGAACCCTATGTATCTTCTCGACCGTAACGTCGTGAATCTCATTAAGAATGTTGTTGCCGGCAAGGAACTGACGGATAAAAGGAAGCTGCGCTATGTACAATTCTTCAGAAGAATCGATACCCCTATGAGCTACATAAGCCCATTACTGTCTATTATTGAGGGCGAATGCGGGCGAGAAGATAGCGCAGAAGAGAAAGCCGCTTGCCAAGAGAAGGAGTCCGAAGCGCTCAGACAATTCTTTAGCGTCGCAAATATTGACTCAGATCAGCTTGACGCCTCAAGAGATGATTGTGCAGCTTGCTTTACCACTTATCGGGAAGGGCAATGGGGTGCAAGAGAGGTGTTTTTTCGGCAGGCGGTGCAGTTCATAGCCACAAAGGTTAGTAAAAATAAGCGATCGGCCATCGAGCAAAACTTGATTTGTGCTGCAAGGTCCGCAGGTCTGTCCGCCAATGACAGTCTGTTGATTCTGTGTCTGGCTTGCTTGCACGGAAATGATGACGCAAGAAAAGTAATTAACCCGCACTGTCCGAACGCCTACAATGTGTTGAACGACCTTCATGTCATATCACGCATCGGCCTAATTAAAGCCATCGCAAAGCAATCTGGTATTCCGATGATCACTCGATTTATCACGATGGACCAGGGATTGGAGAGAGTACTGTCAAATGTCAGGATCGTGGAAACAGATCTGCACGATGTCCATAGTGTTCAAATAAAACTTCAGTACCTGCCGAAGTTGTTTCCCGAACTAGACCATGCGAGGTATTGCGCGCTGATGACCAAGCTCATGAGCTGAGTTTCGTGCCGTCATCATGACTAAGGCCACCCATTGCAGCATGCAGAATTTGCGGCGATTCATTTCTCCCATAAAGAGGGCGTCAGTTTGTCACGGCTCAGCACCTGCCTGTACTAAGGGGAACCCTTTCCCTCCATGACTACCTCGGATAACTACAAAATTCGGAAAAAATGATAGAATCGAAATTAGATTTAATTGACACATGACTTGTCATTTTCAGAAGACCACTGCACATTTTGTCAGAACTCGGCTGCACTCAATTGTTGGAGTTGTGAGGAAAATAGCTGAACCAATTTTGGGAGGGATGAGTAGATCTGCCTGGTCACCCAAGCATAAAAATCCGTGGGGCAATCGTTTAGCATCAGAATTAATGAGCTAGCCGGAGTAGGGGTTCCGTGGTCATTTCTGCAATAACACCCTCTAAGCAATTTTTACCCTGACGGAAATCACCTGTTTTCCGTCAGATCCTGCCGCTGGAGAAAATTGAGGGTATAAACCCCTTATTTTTTACGTGACAAACACTGTCGGAATGATTAGATTTTTATATAAAGAAGGAGAATAACAATGGCAAAAATTAGATTTGAAAATTCATTGGATAAAATGATTTTTGAAATACGTGGTTATGAATCATTTTCGGAAATGGAAACAGCATTGCTTGAACATTGCGATGATACAATGGGGGCAAACCATCCTGATATAGTGGTGGAATATCCGGTATGTTATAAGCATTTTATTAACGATAAAATCTCTTATGAACATATAGGTTATGTACAGTTAGGAATAGACCAAGATGATGGTTCTTGCTATACGATTAAACATCTGACATTAGACCGTAAAACACTTAAAAACTATTGGCATCCCTTCTATTTCTATAAGGAGAGCATAAAAATCTGTGGGGCAATTATGTGAGAGCAAGAAGCGGTAGTCTTGCAAATCACGTTCTGATGAAGTGCTGACCGGATAACCAATAGCTCTACTCGCTCAGATTCCCTGATAAGTATGACTTTATATCCAACTAAATAAAGTGCCCCACACTTTTTTATGCTCTCACTTACTGACCATTCTTGGCGTGGGACCGTTGATTGCCGCCGCTTTTGTCAGTGAGGTCAACGTAGAACAATTCTCACATGGCCGTCAGCTTTCTGCCTGATGCGGTCTGGTTCCGCGCCAATACAGTTTCGGAGGGAAAAACCGTCTGGCTGGCATAACTAAACAGGGCAACCGTCACCTGCGAACGTTAATTATTCATGGTGCCCGTGCGGTGATGCGCTATTCTCAAAGACGTGATGATACCTTGGGTGAGTGGTTAAGAAAGTTAATTGCCCGATGTGGGGTCATGAAGGCGACGGTTGCGTTGGCCAATAAACTGGTTCGTATTATCTGGCGCATTTTGAAAGATGATGTGGATTTTATGATGAAGAAAGCGGTGAATTAACCGGTTAAAAAAGACGTTTTATTGAGTTTGCAAACACTGATGAGAAAACGGCTTATCGTCCCTGTAATAGCCTGGACTAGACCAAGGTACTGAGATACCTACGTAGTGATAAGGAAACGGGGCTCGGATGACATCATGGCGCGGGTGATTTAACCCACAATAACGCCGGATATATGGTCGCAAACCGTTTCAATTCAATGCTTGTACAACCGGGGACGTCCATATATGGTCTGGTTTACCTTCTACGACGGGACTTTCTCCCGCAAGAAACAGGGCAGCTTTGCCCAGCGCACTGTCCATTTCATTACCAGCCCTTCAGCAAGCACGTCGAGGCCGATAAATTGAACATCATTTTGGAAGGCTGAGTGTCCATTAACAGGTTCTGGGTGACTAGGTAGGTCCACTCACCTAGGATCCGTATAAAACATGAAAGTTACCTCGTGTTTTGTATCAAGGATCAGACACCCATATCAAAACCAGTAACTCTCAGCCTTTCAAGGTTCAATGTCAGACTAATACATATTAATGTATTGATCAGTGCTTTATTTATATAAATCTTTTGAAAAGAAGTCTTCGTATTCTCGCCCTGACAATCACCTACTTTTTTAGTTGGATGGTTTTGGTCTATGCAGTAATCGACGCATTAAACGCGTCGACTCAAGTTAACGACCAATTAATGTAGCCGTGACGCACCATTATTTGAATAACCCCTGCACAAATCGACCCGCGAGATAGCCCATGCCCCCTATAGCTGCTCCACCTATAGCTCCAGGAATGGCACCAACACCGCCTACAGCAGCACCTGCTAGGCCACCGCCCACTCCTCCAGTAGTCATTGCCTCAGCTAAATTGCTATAACTATAACTAAAATCAGCGCCACCAGACACTTCGAGCAACTCCGCATTATTTAATTCTTTCATAGTAACCTCTTTTTTGATTTATTACTCACGCAGGGCGAGAGTACGAAGACTTCTTTTCAAAAGATTTATATAAATAAAATGCAAATAAATACATTAACAAGGCCAAACTGAGTGATTTTCATCTGCGAATAGGTTTCGTTGCATGCAATTTAAGATCATCCCCCCTGATTACTCACGCTGTTTCCTAATTTTCATAAAAATTAAAGCCATAACACCAGAAAAAATAAACGACAACCACATCGTTTTATTAAAGTCAAACTCTTCGCAAAACAAGTATACGAAAAACCATATCGACAAATAAAAAATCAAAAAAAACAGAACCCAAGAAATAATCGTTCTCATACACCCCTAAATACTCATTATAATCACACACGAAAATGAATATTTTTTAAAAAATGAATAAATTTTTCACAGGCATATTTACCCCCCCAAAAAAAAATAACGAAATCACTATAACTATATAATAATCACAGTTATTATTATATTAAAAATATAAAACAACGGTTTATTTATAAACATTGAAAAGAATAAATTAACTACATTTTAAGTTGCTGTTTTATTTAATTTATCCATTCTTTATATCTAACATTATTTTATTATGATTGTCAACCACTAAGATTATAAACCATAATATACGAAGATGAGCTGGCAGCAATATAAACAATAGGGGTTATCTTTTATTTTTCCCCTTAATTATTCAAAGAGAATAATTTACGAAGTTACTTTTACGTTGTATACAAATACAATCGGGAGAAAGGATAATTGATTAACTTTCATATGCCTGTCAAGTGGTAAAAAAAATACTAAAAAATAAAGATAATATAATACTAAAATCAACGAACAATAATATAATGTAGATAATTTCAAATCATCATTTTAACAAGGCGAGAGCATGAAAGGCTTCTTTTTGAACTACTTATATAAAGCACTGATTAATACTTTAATAAAACAAAGTTGAGCGATTTTGATCCATATATAGATTGTATTGCACACAACTTAAGATCAAAAAACACCCATCATCTTACCCTAATCACTTTAATCTGGAGGGAATAATTGTTTCGTCAACAAGCAATCGAAAGCAGAAAAACAAAATGGCATGGAAAAGCAATTTTGATTCCAGGGTTATCTCCTCGTTTAATCAGTATGATAAGCCTTTTTTTTCTCATCGCATTTATAGCATTTATTGTCTTTGGTTCGTATATACGAAGGGTTAATGTAACTGGAGAGATTATCACCTCACCCAGAGCGGTTAATGTCTACTCTAATGTACAGGGATTTGTCGTTAAACAGTTTGTTACAGAAGGGACGACAGTCAAGAAAAATCAGCCAATTTATCAGATTGATGTTAGCAAAAGCACGCTAAGTGGTATTGTTAGCGATAACCAGAAAAAAAGTATTGAAAACCAGTTAGCACGTATTGATAAAATCATTATAAGGATTAAAGAAAACAAGAAAACAACATTAGAAGCCTTAGAAAAACAAAGACAACAATACATTGGAGCACTTGAACGCTCTTCTCAAATTATTAAATATGCTGAGGAAGGAATAAAAATAGCGAAGGAAAATATGGAAAATTATCGAAGCTATCAGGTTCGTGGACTGATCAATAAAGATCAACTAACAAATCAGGTGTCACTTTATTACCAGCAACAAAATGGCTTACTAAGCTTAAGTGGTCAGAATGAACAAAATTTATTGCAGATAGCCATATTAGAAAGCGAAATTAAAACTCAATCCACCGAATTTGATAATCGCATTTATCAAATGGAGCTTCAACGGTATGATCTGCAAAAAGAGTTGTTGAATACTGATGTCAGTGGAGAAATTATTATTCGGGCTTTATCTGATGGGAAAATAGATTCTTTAAGTGTTACAGTCGGACAGATGGTGAATGCTGGAGATAGCCTGTTGCAGATTATTCCAGAAGAAATAACTGCTCATTATTTGGTTATTTGGGTGCCAAACGATGCTATTCCTTATCTTTCCACTGGTGATAACGTTAATGTTCGTTATGAAGCGTTTCCACCTGAAAAATTTGGTCAATTTGCAGCCTCTATTGAGCTAATATCTAAAACTCCTGCTTCCCATCAGGAGATGTTGACTTATCAGGGAGCACCGAAAAATACGCAAGGACTTTCTGTACCTTATTACAAAGTTGTTATAAAACCTGAAAAACAGAAAATTTATTATAATGGTAAATCCGTGCCACTGAGAAACGGTATGAAAGCACAAGTTACCTTGTTTCTCGAAAAAAGAAAAATTTACCAATGGATGGTATCCCCTTTTTATGACATGAAACACAGTATACAGGGACCAGAAGGTGAATAAAATGACGTTGAAACCCCTTTTGAAAAAGCTGGATATCAGTTTATTCCATAGAGTACCAATTATTCACCAAACAGAATCATCGGAGTGCGGAATAGCCTGTTTGGCTATGGTAGCGGGGTATTATGGTAAAAATATCGATCTGATAACACTACGACAACAGTTTAACCTTTCTTCGCGCGGCACTACACTAGCAGGTATAACAGAAATAGCCACACAATTAGATATGACGAGTCGTGCATTAGCATTGGATTTAGATGAACTTAGTGCTCTAAAAACACCTTGTATTCTTCATTGGAACTTTAACCATTTTGTTGTATTAGTTAATGTAAGAAAGGATCGTTTTATACTTCATGATCCAGCTCAGGGGCGGAGAGTTGTCGGACTAACTGAAATGTCCCAGTCATTTACCGGTATTGCACTTGAGGTTTACCCAAACAGTAAGTTTTCCGCAGAAACAACAAAAAATCGGCTTAAACTAAAAACTCTCCTTCAGAGTGTTCAAGGTATTAAAGGCACTTTGACAAAAATTTTTTTCTTGTCCGTGATTGTCGAGTTTATAAATCTTGTCCTACCTATAGGAACACAATTAGTCATGGATCACGCTATTCCAGCAGCTGACAAAGGACTGCTAATGACTATCTGCATAGGCCTTATACTCTTTATCCTGTTAAGTACTGTAGTGAGTATGATCAGTGCCTGGTCATCATTAGTAATGGCAACATTAATCAATGTGCAATGGCAATCAAGTCTGTTCAAGCACTTGCTAAAATTACCTCTCAGTTACTTTGAAAGGCGAAAATTCGGGGACATTCAATCAAGGTTTGTTTCATTGGATGCACTCCAAAATACGTTCACGACCAGTATTGTCGGTGTCATCATGGACAGTATTATGGTTATGGGCTTGTTTACTATGCTGTTACTATACGGTGGTTATTTAACTTGGGTCGTGTTGGGGTTTACCGCACTCTATGTCTTCATTCGATTGTTTACTTATGATTACTATCGCCAGTTATCAGAGGAATCACTGATCCGTGACGCACGAGCAAGCTCCTACTTCATGGAAACATTATACGGAATACCAACCGTAAAAATACAGGAAATGAGTGAACGCCGCCAAAGCCACTGGCTTAACCTGAAAATTGATGCCATTAATACAGAGATAAAAGTCACCAAAATGAATCTTTTTTTTGGTGGAGCCAATAAGTTTATTGCCACCGTTGATCAAATAGCCATACTCTGGTTAGGGGTCAGCTTGGTAATTGACAATCACATGACCACCGGAATGTTTGTGGCATTCGGTTTGTTCAGAGGACAGTTTTCTGATCGGGTCTCTTCATTGACTAGTTTTTTGCTTCAGCTACGTATGATAAGCCTGCACAACGAGCGAGTTGCAGATATCGCACTTAATGAGCAGGAATCCAGAAAACCTGATAATAATTATGGAACTATTACACCTTCTATATCATTGGAGACGCAAAACCTTAATTTCCGTTATGATGATCAATCTAAAGCAATTTTCAGTAACCTAAATATAGTTATTGCACCAGGCGAAAGCGTAGCAATCATCGGCTCTTCAGGAGCAGGAAAAACCACTTTAATGAAAGTGTTGTGCGGTCTTTTCGAACCTAGCTCAGGTAAAGTCATTGTTGACGGAAATGATATCCAACAATTAGGCATTAATAACTATCGTAAAATCATTGGTTGTGTGATGCAAGATGACAAGCTGTTTTCAGGTTCAATACGTGAAAATATTTGCGGTTTTTCGGAGAATATTGACGAAACATGGATGATGGAATGTGCTCGAGCCAGTTATATTCACGATACAATTATGACTTTACCAATGGGCTACGAAACACTAATAGGCGAATTAGGTGGAGGGCTATCTGGTGGGCAAAAACAACGTATTTTTATCGCACGAGCACTTTATAGAAAACCTGGCATATTATTTATGGATGAAGCTACTAGTGCATTAGATAAAGAAAGTGAACATTACGTAAATCAGGCGATAAAAGAATTAAATATAACCCGTGTGATTATTGCACACAGGGAAACAACTATTGCATCAGTAGATAGAGTGATTTCGTTATAAAAAATCACAAAAGTGCTGAACGGTTCAATCGTCTCCATATGAGAACTTTCATGCGATCCCGATAGCAGTCTATTTTAGGGGTCGCTTCAGAAAACGGAATCTATGGTCACTCCCATTTTTGCAACACTGATCTTGGTGATAAGTTAGCTTGCTTGAATCTATCCGGCGTCTGAATGAGCTTAATTGCTCGCGCCCCGATGAGTTCCGCGCCTGATGAACCTCAAGAAAATATACGGCGGCTGATATAATCTAGCGCCCTCGAAATTTCCAACTTTCATTTGCATGGTAATCCTACAGTCTGCTGGAGTATCCGCTCCCGTAGCATCGACATTGGTCGAGTCGCTGGCACAAGGGTTAACAGGATGTTCGCGATAAAGGGTATTTATCGCAAGCCTTGTGAGATGAACTGGAAGCAGAAGGAATAACGTTAATCACTCATGTCCGTAGTAACATGAAGGAAAAAGCATTATCTTTCTGGGATAACCTGATGTTAAGAAAGCGATTT
>NZ_JAPFCD010000068.1:0-24061 GCF_026153155.1 Photorhabdus aballayi
TGGCTGCTATCAGTCAAAGAACAGGGTATAGGTGCGGCACTGGCCGGTTTAATGGCTTATCTCCGAGGTCGCTATAACGGCGGTAAGTTCTGGAAGACAATCATCGATGCAATGATGTGTGCGCTTATTGCGTGGTTCATTCGTGACTTGCTCGTCTTTCTAAATTTAAGTACTGATTTGGCATATATCGGCAGTGTCATTATTGGTTATTTGGGAACTGACTTTTTCGGCCAGTTAATGCGTGGAACTTTGCGTAATAAAGCGGGGGTATCTGATGCAAATCAGTAGAGGTATTCGCAATAACAACCCTGGCAACATTCGTTGGGGTGATGATTGGCAAGGCTTGGTACCGGAATCACAACGTACCGACCAATCTTTCTGTCAGTTTGTCAGCCCTGAATATGGTATTCGGGCAATGATTAAAATTTTGCATAATTACAATCGGAAACATGGCCTTAAAACAGTGAAAGGTATCATTTCACGATGGGCTCCCCATAATGAAAATAATACTGATTCCTATATTAACCACGTATGTAAGGACACGGAGGTGACTGGTGATCAGGTTGTTGATGTATTTAATAAGGTATTTATGACAAAGCTTATTAAGTCGGTTATTACCATGGAAAACGGTAGTCAACCTTATAGCAATGCGGTCATTGATAAAGCCTTTTCACTTTTGTAGAGCGATATTATGAAGTTTAACTCTCATGGTTATACTGTTATTGCACTAGCGCTTGTCTCGCTTCTGGCTTACCACTATTACGGTAAGTATACCAAACAGCTTGATACGACAGTTAAGCTACAGAGTGAGCTGCTGGAGCAGCAGAATGAAATCGTTAATCAGCAGGAGCGGATAAAGCTCCTGTCTGAACTGGATGTTAAACATACTCAGGAACTTGCTCATGCGAAATCTGAAATTGATGTTCTTCGCAATGATGTTGCCGCTGGTCGTCGCCGGTTGCGCATCGCGGCTACATGTCCAAAGAGTAAAGCCGGCTCCTCCGGCAGCGTGGGCCATGCAGCCACCCCACGACTTAACCCGGCAACTGAACAAGATTATTTCGATCTGCGACGAATGATTGTTGAGAACGAGCAGCAAACGAAATACTTGCAAGACTATATCAAAACTCAGTGTCAATAATAGATGAAGAGTAACTAATTCAGAGCATTCTACTGCAAGAGTGCTCGATAGTAGCCATTTTATAAAATTCTACAAAAGGTGCCTCCATAGTGACTTTGACAGAGTTTTGTATAAGTTTATCATGCCGGTGGTCTCAGTTTTCCCCGGTGTTATATTTTAAGACGTAGCATAAAGTTCTAATTCCAACTGTTTCCAAACTGGAAAGGGTTAGAGCTGGAAGAACCAGCTCTCAAAGATGATATTAGAGGTGTCGATGGTCAAATGTGATTACTCATTATTGGATATGGTTGTATTTTAAGTCTTTGCAATTGGCAATCGAAACAGGCATAGATGGGGACGATATTGATTCTATTATTATTTCAATTCGATCTCCTCGCAATAGTGTTAACCGAGTATCATTGCCCATCCAATAGAAATCTTTATAAAATTTAGCTTTTCCATTGGAGATATATCCTCCTTTTGTCCTCATGACATATGTAGGTGATGGAATATTGTTTTTAACCGTTGGCGCTATTTCAAGATATTGATGATCGTTTTCTTTGTATATAGTAATCGCTTGGTATTTACTATCATCGGCCTTATCAAGTTCATCCCATATACAGAGCATAGTAAAAGATACATCTTTAGTGGCAAATGCAAATGTTGACGCTAATAGTAATAGTGCGCATAAATATATTTTCTTCATGTTTATCCTTTAGTTGACTATAAGCAATTAAAGCCATCTTAATATAAAGGGAAAATTATGACACAAGATGAACAAACAATACTGATGTTTCGAGGGTTAATTGCCTCGCTGTCAGAGCAGCAACAAAAAAACATTCGCGAATGCGAGAAGGTAATGCGTAAGATGCTGGCTGATTACCCGGAAGAGGCTATTTTTGCACTTGGATTAATTGGTGCGGAGTTGCAGTTATCTATTTAACTTAAGGTCAATAAAATGGCAGGATTAAAAGAACTGTCTAACAAGCTGACTCAAATAAAGAAGCAAGTCCCGTTTGCTACCGCGCAGGCATTAACAAAAGTCGCTCGACAGATTGAACAAGCTGAAAAGAAAGCGATAGAGCGTAAGCTGGATAACCCAACGCCATTTACTGTTAAGTCTGTTGGCTCGGTTGGTGCTCGTAAGAATAATCTCACGGCTAAAGTGTTCGTGCGTGATATTGCCGCGAGCTATCTGACACCATTTGAAGTCGGTGGGGTACATAAACTTAATAGCAGTGCGTTATTAAATCCAAAGGATATTAAGTTAAATAAATATGGCAACTTACCCCGTAATAAGCTCCAGCAGTTAAAAGCCAAGCCTGACACATTCATTGGTGAGATAGACGGGATAAATGGGGTATGGAAACGCAAGAAAGCTAAAAAAGGGAAGAAAGGTAAGAAGCGGTTAAAGCGTTCTCCAAACGGCACACGTCGAGAAAGGCAGAAGCAGCCAATGCCTAAGTTGCTTATCCGCTTCGGTGATGCTCTGCCAGTTGCACCGATTTTAGGCTATCAGGAACGTGCTATGAAAATGGCTGATGCATTAATGCCGCAAGCTATCAGTCAAGCTTTAGATGACGCAATACGAACGGCTAAATAGTAACTGGTTTTGATGGTAAATTAGTAATTCTGGACTCATCATCAAGATATTAAATGATATTAATTCTCATCTAGATGAAATGGGTCCTTACTAAGTGATTGATATTTTAGGGGCATTGCGCGCCCCGATGTTTCACTAGCTATAAGTCTTTGAAATTTAGGTAACAGGTGATAAATGAATCAGTCAGAATTTGCCAAATTGCACGGTGTCAGCCGTAAGACAGTGACTCAATGGAAAGCTCGCGGCTGGCTGGTTCTTGACGGTGACGATATCAATGTTGAAGCATCTAATGCCAATGTCGAACGCTATCGAAAATCTGTTACCCGGCCCGATAAAAAAAACACAGGTAACAAACAGGGTAACAAGTCAGGTAACAACTCTCAAGGTAACAGTTCTGGCGCAGAGTCACCGACAAAAATTGTTGAGCGGATGATCGCTGAAAAAGGCGCAACAATGACATTCGACGAAGCCCGGACGTTGAAAGAAAACTTTCTCGCGTTGCTTACTCAATTAGAGTACCAAATTAAATCCGGCCAGGTGCTGCCGTATAAAGACATGATTGAAGCGGTGGGACAAGAATATTCAAGAATGCGCACTCGTCTGATTGCTATTGCTCCTGAACACGGACCTCGTTTGCGTGTGCTGGCTTCTACTGCTAATGATACGGAGTTTGTTCAAGCGTTACAGGAGGTGGTTTACGAGGCGATGGAGGAATTAAGCCTTGATGATAACAATAGAGGAGAAAGCTAATACCTCCGCCTGGCAGAACTTCACGCAAGATTTATATAAGCGTCGCCCTGACATCCGCCCTCCCGAACCACTTTCATTAAGTGCATGGGCTAACAAATACGCCGTACTGTCAAAAGAAACCAGCGCCCAAACGGGCCGTTTTCGTTCGTTCGCGTATCAAGATGGCATGATGGATGCCATTACAGACCCGGCTGTTACCTACGTATCTGTCATGAAATCGGCGCGTGTCGGGTATACAAAAATACTGGATCACGTTGTCGGTTATTATCTGGCACATGATCCCTCTCCAATACTGGTTGTTCAGCCGCGCGTTGAGGATGCGGAGGACTACAGTAAAACCGAGATTGCGCCGATGCTGCGTGACACCCCGGTGTTAGCAGAGATATCTGGTGACCCGAAAGCCAAGAGCAGTAATCAGACCATCTTGAAAAAAACGTTTTTGAATGGTGCTAATTTGACTCTTGTAGGAGCTAACAGTCCTGGGGGATTTCGTCGTATTACTTGCCGAATCATCTTGTTTGATGAAGTGGATGGGTACCCGTCTGGCGGTGCCGGTGTCGAAGGGGATCAGATAGCACTGGGTACAAAGCGCTCTGAAACATTCTGGAACCGAAAGATTGTATTGGGTTCAACCCCTACGGTAAAAGGCACTAGCCGTATTGAGAAATCTTTTGGTGATAGTGACCAGCGTTACTATTACGTTCCGTGCCCGCATTGTAATGAATATCAAGTATTAGAGTGGGGCGGCCCGGATACCCCTTACGGGATTAAGTGGGACAAAGACGAACACGGGGAAGGGATACCGGAATCCGCTTATTACGTTTGTCGTCATAACGGTTGTGTGATCCATCACAACGAAAAAGCCGGCATGATAAAACGCGGAGAATGGCGGTCAACGAAGCCGTTTAAAGGTCATGCCGGGTTTCATATCTGGGCGGGTTACAGTCTGTTCCCTAACGCAGCGTGGAAATACTTAGTTGCTGAATGGTTGCGGGTAAAAAATGACCCCTTGATGCGTCAGACATTTATCAACCTCGTTTTAGGTGAACCCTACGAAGATAGGGGAGAGAAAGCGCTCAGTGAAAAGCGCCTGCTTGAGCGTTGCGAAGTGTTCGCTGCTGAGGTACCGGATGGCGTAGCTGTTTTGACTGCGGGTATTGATACCCAAGATGACAGATTCGAAATTGAAATTATCGGCTGGGGAAGGAATGAGGAAAGCTGGTCTATTGCTTATGATGTTATTGAAGGTGATCTTGAAACCGATGAACCGTGGAAACGCTTAGATCACTATCTTAAACAGGTCTGGCGCCGGGCTGATGGCCGTGGTTTTACGATTATGGCGGCATGCATGGATTCTGGCGGCCACCATACCCAAAAAGTCTACGAATTTTCGAAAGCCAGAATAGGGCGCCGGATATGGGCAATTAAAGGGGAATCGGCACGAGGTGGTAAACGCTCCCCAGTCTGGCCGACAAAGAAACCGACATCCCGCACTAAGTCGAGTTTCAAGCCTATTATTCTTGGCGTCAATGCGGCTAAGGATACGATCCGCGGGAGATTACATATCAATCCACCGCTACCCGGCGAGGCCGCGGCCAGTTATATGCATTTCCCGGCAGACAGGGACCTGAATTATTTCAGTCAGCTTCTGGCCGAGCGTTCTGTATTAAAAGAATCAGGCGGACAACGGTTTCGTGTCTGGGAACAATTACCGGGCCGCGCTAATGAAGCGCTGGACTGCCGGGTTTATGGTTATGCGGCCTTGTGTGGTTTGCTGCATATGGGATTAAAGCTGAATGCACTAGTCACAAGCATTACGACCAATCCGGGTAGACTATTACCGCCGCCAGTAGAGCCAGAAGAAAAACCCAGTTTGCAATATCCCGGCGTTATTATTCAGGAACCGGAAAAGCCGAAACGGAAACGTATATCCCAACTTTTGCCGTCTTAACCCTCCGCTATCTCAAGGATATTTATGTTTAACAGAAACACGAGTTTATTAGCTGGTGCGATGACGCGTGAGCAACTTAAAGATGCACTTGCGAAAGCCCAACAAGCTTATATCGATCTGGCGACGGGAAGCAGAGGTGTGTCTTTTTCTTACACACAGGGAGACGGCACGCGGTCAGTTTCTTATCAACAAAGCTCGCTAGCGGATTTACTGGCGCTGATCCAACTGTTGCAAGCCCAGCTGGGCATTGTCTCCCGGCCGCGTCGTCCAATAAGGCTTAGGTATTGATATGAGTGAAATACGAATTTTAGGACCGAACGGACAGCCGTTACCACCTTCTCGCCCGAAAATGTCTATGCTTGTCGGTGGTGGTCGTGTTCCGTATGACGCCGCCGACACATTCAGCGATCAGCTTGCAAACTGGCAGCCGGCGCTGTGGTCGCCAGACAACGAAATCAATATTTATCGTGACCGAATTGTGTCGCGTGTCCGTGATTTAGCACGAAATGACGGCTGGGCCAGCGGCACGATAACACGTGTTCTTGATAATGCCATCGGCGCTAATTTCCGGCCAATCATTAAGCCTGATTATCGGATGCTGGCGTTGATGACCGGTAATCAAAAATTTGATGCAACATGGGCTGACGAGTACGGAAAAGTTGTAGAAGCTCACTGGCGTAGTTGGGCCAATGATCCCGGTCGTTATTGTGACGTTGAGCGTAAGCAAACTGTTTCACAAATGTTGCGCTTGGGCTTCCGGCATAAGCTGTTAGATGGTGATGCGCTTGCGGTGCTGCAATATCGAACAGACAGATTAGGCTTAGGCAAGGGGCGTTATGCTACGACAATTCAAATTGTGGACCCTGACCGATTGAGTAATCCCCAACAGAATTTCGACATGCCGCACATAAGAGGCGGTGTAGAGATAGACGATGACGGCGCTCCTGTGTTTTATCATATTCGGGAAGCTCACATTGGAGATTGGTGGAGTGGTGCAAAAACGATGACGTGGGAGCGTATACCGCGTGAAACACAGTGGGGACGCCCTCATGTAGTTCATGACTTTGACCATGAGCGCGGAGCACAGCACCGTGGCAACGGCATTCTAACCCCGGTGGTTCAGCGTCTGAAAATGCTCATTAAGTATGACCAGAGCGAACTTGAAGCTGCAATTCTAAATGCGATATTCGGCGCTTATATTGAGTCCCCGTATGATCCGGCTCTTGTTGAAGCGGCTTTGGGTGAAAGCGAAGACGAGAATTTGGGCGCTTACCAACAAGGACGCGTTGAGTTTCATAATGACAGGCGCTTGTCTTTGCAAAACGGGGCACGCATCCCGATTATGTATCCCGGTGAGAAAATCACGACAGTTAACGCAGCACGTCCGCATAGCAACTTTGAAGGCTTTGAAAGTGCCGCGTTACGTAATATCGCCGCAGCAACGGGACTTTCTACGCAACAAGTGACGCAAGACTGGTCGGATGTGAACTACAGTTCAGCGCGTTCTGCCATGCTGGAAGCATGGAAGACGCTGACACGTCGCCGCGCTGATTTCTCAATCGGCTTTGCTCAACCCATTTTGACCGCTTTTATTGAAGAAATTCACGATACAGAAGATTTACCGTTACCGGCTGGTTCCCCTGATTTTCTTGAAGCGCGGGCGGCTTATTGTCGCGCTCAATGGATGGGGCCGGGCCGTGGGTGGGTAGATCCTGTTGCGGAGAAAAAAGGCGCAATTCTTGGGATGGATGCAGGTTTATCCACTTTAGAAATGGAAGCCGCAGAAAATGCCGGTGAAGACTGGGAGGAGATGCTCGATCAGCGTAAACGTGAACTCGACGCATTCAAAGAACGTGGTTTGACTCCGCCGAGCTGGGCGCAACTGGATGTTCCCGCAGGTAAAACCATTCAAGATCCGAAGGTAGAATAATGAATTTACCCCATTTGGCCCAACGGCTATTTAATACCCCACTGGCACTACATCCGTGTAAAGCCGAAGTCGTGATGGCCGCGTTAACTGACCGATTCGGTATCACGCGGATTAACGCTATGGGGGCATGGGAAGATGATGACGACAGCTTCTCACGTCCCCGAAACGATGCAGGTTATGACGTAGTGGAAGGGATTGCGGTTATCCCAATTCAAGGCACACTGGTACAAAAGCTCAATTCTTTGCGTCCATACAGCGGCATGACGGGATACGATGGCATCAGGCAATCCTTTCTGACTGCACTGTATGATCCCGAAGTGATAGGAATTTGTCTGGATATTGATTCACCGGGCGGCGAAGTGGCGGGCTGTTTTGATTTGGTGGACGAGATTTATTCAGCAAGAGGAATAAAGCCTATTCACGCTATTTTGACAGAAAACGCATATTCCGCTGCTTATGCACTAGCAAGTGCAGCCGACAAAATCTATGTTCCCCGGACTGGCGGTGTAGGTTCAATCGGCGTGATAGTCATTCATTGTGACTGGTCACAACGGATCAAAGAGGACGGTCTGCAAGTAACTATCATCACATACGGAGACCGGAAAGCTGAAAGTAACCCATACATCAAATTGTCTGAACAAGCCCGCGCAGCGATTCAAGATGACGTAGACACGATGGGAAAGCTGTTTGTGAGCACAGTTGCCCGCAACCGGGGCATTTCTGAAAAAACTATTCGTGGCACTCAAGCAGCCTGTTTTTTAGCCGCTGAGGGTGTTGGACTGGGATTAGCTGACGAGGTTATCACGCCCGATGCTGCATTCCGAAAATTACTGAGAGAATCAGGAGCTTAATACATGGCTAAGTTGAATTTCGCCCATCTTTTGGGTATCAAAAAATCAGCATCAGAAGATGATGATGACAAAGAAAAAAGCAAAAAAGCGAAATCCCGTCGTGCCGAAGAAGAGGACCGCGACGAAGAAGACGCCGAAGATGAGGATGACGACACTAAAGCAGAGGATGATGATCCCGATGCCGAAGATGACGACGACCAAGATGATAAGGATAAATCATCTAAAAAAGGGAAAAAGGCTAAGTCTCGTCGGGCCGAAGATGACGACGATGATGAAAATGCCGAAGAGGATGACGATAAAGAAAAAGGCCGCCGCGCTGAACAGAAACGCTGTGCCGCTATTTTCGGCAGTAAACACGCAGCAAATCGCCCCGACATGGCCGCACATCTAGCGTTCAATACTCGCATGTCGGCACGTGAAGCTATCAGCACTTTAGCCGCAATGGGCGTTTCAGCCCCGCGTCGCGCTTCGTTAGATGAGCGCATGCAACAATCCCAACAAGTCAGACTGGGGCCTGATGCTCGTCAACCTGCGCGTGGTTCCGTTGAAGCCCTTGTTGCTAATGCGACCAGTCTCTATAACTCAGTGAAAGGTAAAAAATAATGGAACAAATCGGACAAAACCCATTCGCGCCGGGCATGACATCGACGATGTTCAACCCTGATCAGTTGGTCTCTGGCCCGCTTCAAATTGTGACTGACACGGTGACCATAGCTAAGGTAGGGAAATTGAGGAGGGGGACGGTTTTAGGGCTTATCACCGAATTAAAAGAGTATGCCTTGAGTGTTAAGACATCGAAAGATGGTAGAGAGAAACCTATTGCTATTCTCGCTGATGATGTTGATACAACAACCGAATCAAAATTGTGTGGTGTGTATCTGCTTGGCGAGTTTAACCAGCATAAGCTCATTTTTGATACAAGCTGGACACTTGAAGATCTGAAAATCGCGCTACGTCCTTCGGCTATTTTCATCCGCGACAGCATTCAGGCACCCGTCGCTTAATTCCTGCTTAACTGCGCTTGATGCCATTTACCCGGCAGGGATGCGCTCGTTTTAAATTCAGTCTGGCAGCTCTGGCTGTCAGCATTGCATATAGAGAAATTGCATGAGTGATAATATTAGCATTTACGATACTAACGTATTAGTGCAAGTCGTCCCTAATCTAATGACTAGCCAAAATTTTCTATTAGATCGATTTTTTCCCAATGTAGTAACGGAGGATACAGAGAAGGTATCAATTGATGTTGATGTTGGTAAACGCAGGATGGCACCGTTCGTGTCGCCACTGGTTGAAGGGAAGCTGGTTGAAAGCCGTCAATACCAGACAAACACATTCAAACCCGCTTATATCAAAGATAAGCGAGCCCCAGACTTACGTAAACCGATTCGTCGTCAAATTGGGGAACGCATTGGCGGTGAGTACACAGCGGCTGAACGTGAAATGCTGAATCTGCAATTCGAGATGTCAGATCAAATCGACATGATTAACCGGCGATTAGAATGGATGGCAGCTAACGCTTTGGTCAAATCACAAATTACCGTTGTTGGTGAAGGCTTCCCCGCAACAGTCATTGATTTCGGCCGTTCATCTAGCCTGACTATTACATTAAGTGGTTCTGATAAGTGGCCGCTAAAAGTTGCAGCAGGGGCAACAAACACGCAGCCGTCTGATGATATTGAAGCCTGGCAAACGTTAATTCTGAAAGAGTCCGGCGTAGTACCCACTGATTTGGTTTTTACAACATCATCGTGGAAAGCATTTCGGTTAGATACCAGCATTAAAGATACTGCGATAACTTTTCCATTGTTGAACCCATTCGGCAATCAGGTGAATATCGGTCCAACAGTTCAAAAAGGAGGGGTATTTAAAGGAATTTGGGGCAACTTTAATCTCTGGTTATACAACGACTGGTTTATTGATCCTGTTGATAATATTGAAAAACCAATTTTGCCGGATGGTGCGGTTGTCATGTCAGGTGCGGATTTGATGGGAACGCGTGCATTTGGTGCGATTCTTGATCCCACTTTCAACTACGGACCTTTGGCCTATGCGCCAAAAAGCTGGTTAAACCCCGATCCGGCTCAGCGTTATTTATTAATGCAATCCGCGCCGTTGGCTATCCCAAGCCGGGTTAATGCTTCGTTATGTGCGACGGTGGTGTGATATGGCGAAGAACAAACAGCAAGAAAACGAACTGGGCGGCTTGCCGCCCGAACTTATGGTGGACGGCCAAGAGTTGCCAGCTTATCAGGTAGAAACGGCGGAAGAAGATTCTACTGTTCCCGATACAGATAAGCAAAATGATGATGATCAAGGTGAGGATGAGGCAATCGTTGTTGTTGTGCTGAAAGGTCAAACAGTTAAGCATAACAGCAAAGAATACAATGAGTTTGTGCAACTTACTCTAAGTAAAGAGGATGCTAATCATTTGATTGAGCTGGGGGTTGTGGCTGACGTTAATAAGCTGAGAAAACAGGCACTTATTCAAAGCCCGACTGTTACAGTCGATGACGGCGTTAAAATCAGTCACGAGGCTTGATGATGGGAATAAATTGGGATCAGCATTTACTTGCGCCGCTGCATGGGGTGTTCGGAGACCTGGTTGAATATAAGCCATCGAGCGGAAAACCCTACTTTATAAATGGTATCTTTGACCGGGCGTACACTCAGACAGTCGAATCATTAGATGACACTAGCACTATTAATACAACATCCCCAGTTCTGGGTGTGCGGGATATTGAATTTCAGGCGACCCCGAAAAAAGGTGATCGGGTATTCGTTAGTATCGTTGGCGGTGTTCCGGTCAATACTTTGTTTGCCGTGGCAGATGTTCAGCCTGATAGTCACGGTGGAACTAAACTCATTCTGAACAGGACGGGTAAATCATGAATGCGGCAGGTATTCGGGCGTTAGTCATTGACTCGCTCAAACACAAGACCGATGCAGAAGCGCGGGTTTACTCTCCGCGAGACTGGTCAACAACAGAAGATATGTATCCGGTCATTCTTGTACAAACTCCAATCGACGTTAAAAACTCGCTTGGTCGTAACGCACCCCAGTTTAACACTGTCACTACTGTGCGTATTACTGGCAGGTTGCAGGAGCTTGACAGCGAAGCGGAAGACGATGGCGCGGCTAAAGCCGAGGAATCTCTCGAACGGTTGCGCGAACAGATAGAGCGAGCGGTAATTAACAGTTATGAGCTCACTCGTCAGACTCAGCAATTTGTTCAGGTTCGTTCAACGATTGATATTGATGCCAGTGGCGAGGGACATACAGCACAATTGCTGCTTGAACTGGATATTGAATACTATCAGGGGCCAGAGGATTTCTATGAAGTTGAAGCGGGCCAGCTCGACGAGATAGACGTCACAATCGCTATGCCTGACGGCACCCCCGAACCTCATTTTCGAATTAATTCTCAGGAGTAACCCATGTTTGTAAAACCTGTTGTCGGGAGGCGTGTACGCGATCCCGTAAAGGGTGTCTTTTTGCCCGAATCCGGCGCGGAAGTACCGAATAATATTTTTTGGCATCGTCGAGTAAAAGACGGTGACGTTGAAATATGTCAGCCTGATGCCGAAAAAGCGGTTAAAAAGGCCGTCAAGGAGAATGAATAATGGCAGTACCATTTTCACGTGTACCGAATAATATTCGTGCACCCCTGTTTTATGTCGAGTTCGACAACTCAATGGCGAACAGTGCTATCGCAACACAACGTACATTGATCATCGGTCAGATGCTGAGTACCTCGACAGAAAAAGCTAATGTGCCCGCTCGCGTCTCCTCCGCTGCTCAAGTAGCTAGTTTGTACGGCAATGGTTCACTGTTACACAGCATGTCATCGGCGTATTTTGCTAACGATCATGCGGGTGAAACGTGGGTGTTGCCCCTGCAAGATGCTGACAGCACAGTAGCCGCTAAAGGCAGTGTAAAAATATCCAGTCCAGCGACGGATACCGGAGTGATTTCACTGTATATCGGCGGTCAACGTGTGCAAGTCACTGTAGTTGCAACAGACAAAGCCGAGGCAGTGGCTACGGCATTAGCGGCGGCGATAAATCAGAGAGTAGTATTACCAGTGACAGCTACCGTTGCTTATGACGCGGCTGACACCGTGACGTTAACAGCGAAAAATAAATGTGCTGCGGGTAACAGCATAGATTTGCGGCTGAATTACCGGGGGCAGGCAGGCGGTGAGGCGACTCCTGCGGGTATGGATTTGAAAATCACTCAGATGGCAGGCGGAGCGGGTGCACCGGAGCTTAAAGACGCGTTGTCTAGTCTGAAAGATCGCTCGTTTGACTTCATCGTCAATCCGTATACTGATACGGCATCACTGGATGATATGAAAGCGTTCTTGTCTGATAACGGCGGGCGCTGGTCGTGGGAACAACAGTTATACGGACACTCATTCGGCGCTGTCAGCGGTACCTACGGAGAACTGGCAAGCTTTGGTGAGCAGCGCAACTATCAGCATGAAACGTTACTTGGCGTAACAAAGTCTCCGACACCTAATTATGTTTGGGCCGCTGCTTTGACTGGGGCAATCGCACAAAGTCTACGCAATGACCCCGGCAGGCCATTACAGACATTACCGATTAGTGGTGTGCTGGCCCCGGCATCAGATGACCAGCTTGATCTGATTGAGCGTAACAACTTGCTGCATAGCGGGATTTCCAGCTTTACAGTCGCTGATGACAGCACGGTACAAGTCGAGAACGTCATTACGACATATCAGAAAAATAGTTTTGGTGATAATGACGACAGCTATTTGCAAGTTGAAACCCTGTACTTGCTGATGTACGTCACGCGCCATATTCGCACTCAAATTACAAGCAAATTTGCGCGGATGAAGTTAGTGAAAAATGGTACACGCTTTGCGCCGGGTTCGGCAATCGTAACCCCCAACGTCATCCGTGCTGAGTTAATCGCTCAGTATAAAACACTGGAATATAACGGCTATGTGCAGGATTCAAAAAGCTTTGCAAGCGGGCTGATTGTTGAAGTCAATGCGCAGAACCCAAATCGCGTAGATGTGTTGTGGACGGGGACGCTCATCAATCAGTTGCGTGTTTTTGCACTACTCAATCAGTTCCGCTTACAACCCGCAGCAGCATAATGAGGGAATGAAATGGCAAATACATCAAACAGGCTCGCGGGTACCGCTTATGTCACAGTTGACGGAATATCGATCATGGTTGCGGGGGATTTCACCTGGAGTCCCTCAACAGTGACTCGTGAAACGCTTACAGGCATGGACTATGTACACGGCTACAAAGAGAAACCGCAAGCGGGCTTTATCTCATGCAAAGTCCGTGACAGTGGCGGGACCACGGTAGCGGATTTCAATAATCAGACGAACGTTACTATCGTTGCTGAGATAGCAAACGGCAAGACAATCATCGGTGAGGGCATGTGGACTGTTAACACACAAGAAGTCAACAGCGAAGATGCCACGTTTGAAGTCCGTTGGGAAGGCACTTCGGTAACAGAAAATTAATTTGGAGAATCAACATGTTAGAAACAACGAAAACTATCGTATTAAATACCCCGATCGAGAGCAACGACGGTAAAATCCGCTACGAGCAGATTGATTTGAAAGAACCGGTGTTGATTCAAGTTGAACAGTTTTATGAAGCGCAGAACAAATCAAATCATTCAATTGCCGCTATGCGATTGTTAATTTCTCTGGTATCCGGCGTTCCTGAGTCAGTGTTGAAAAAAATGGCGATCAGTGATTTTCACAAATGTCAGGAGTTTATTTTAGGTTTTTTGGACTCGAAGCGCTCAGCGGCTGGCAGCAATTAGCCGCAGATGTGACATTTTACTACAAGTGGGGGCCACGTGATGCGTGGTCTCTAACGAGAACTCGGCTTGAATGGTGGGCTGAACAAGCCAATCGGATGAATAAGGAGCGAACGAATGGCTAACGCTTTTGATTTTGAGCTAAACGCTGATGAGAACGTCACGAAAGCTATCGATGAAATTAATGCTAGGCTGAACAGTCTCAATCCCAACCTCACAAAGACTAAAGAGGGGCTGAAATTCGGTGGTTCTGAGGCTTCTGATGGCGTAGCTAACATCGGCACGAAGTTACGCGATATGTCACGTTACGCCAAAGATAATGTGCAACATATTGGCGACATGGTACCCCCTCTCAAAAATTTTGGTGAACTGGCAACGAAATATATGGGGATGGGGGCGAAAATTGGCGGTGTAGGAATGGCCGCATATGGCATATCGAAAGGCTTTCAGCTAATGAACGATATGGGAAAAGAAGCCTATGATTTTGATGTCGCAGCTAAAAACTCAGCAATGAATGTTCCTGATTTCACTCGAATAGCCGGTGCAATGCGATACATAGGTGTTAGTGCTGATGATGCTAAAAAATCAGTGGAAAGCTTTTATGGAGTTTTAAATCATCCACTACAGGGAAGAAGGGAAGAAGCTAGAGCTCAATTAACAGGTATGGGGGTTCCTCTCTATGAAAATGAGCACGGCACGATTGATGTATACAAGACTTTCCCGGAAGTCGTCAAGGCTATGCAGAAATATCCGTCTGATGTTCAAAATACTATTGCTGAAAAAATCGGTTTGGATGAACACGGGTTGGCCTTGGCACGTAAAGGACCAGAAATATATCAAGAACTATTGAGCAAGGCTGATCGAGATGGGTTAACTAGGTCACAGGCCGATAATGATAAATTAAATCAATATAACGATAAAAAGAATGATTTGGATGCCCGCATTGAAGGAATAACGAATCGAGCTAAAATTGCGTTTGCTAATTTTGCATTAGGGGATGGTTATGATTACATGAAGGAACAGGCAGAAAAGCGGGAAGCTTATTCCGATACTCTTTATAGTGGTTATAAAAAAGGTGATTTACGCGACAGGGCATTAAACGATGTCAAATTCATGAAAAGTCTTTCATTTGGAGAAAGATATTCTTTACAGTGGGGTGAACCTGATAAAGATTTAGAGAAAAAGATTAATGATCGATTTGGTGCAGAATGGGAAAAGGAAAAGCGTAAACGTGATGCTGATAAAATAAAAGATGATATCCCCCAACCCCAAAAAGTCCCAGAACCGGCGAAAATAGAACCTCCAAAATATCCCGACCCTTACGGAAAACCGGTAAAAGATTCATTCGGCTTGAGAATTAAAAATCCGGGAAATGTGCGTGACGCTCCAAACGGCATTGGATATGTACAAGGGAAAAGTGGAACATTTGTTAAGTTTGGAAATAACCACGATGGACTTTCTGCATTAGCCCGTCAGTTAATGCTGAACGGTGACAGGGGGAAGAATACTGTTAATAGCACAATTAGCACCTATTCACCTCCTGGTGGTGTGGATAGAAATGATACTCAAGCATACATCAATTTCGTATCAAAAGAGACAGGCTTTCTTCCTAATCAACAATTAGATATGCATGACCCTAAGGTACTTGAAAATCTAATGGTAGCTATGATCAAACAAGAAAATCATGGTCAACAACCGTTTAGCCAAAAACAGATTACAGATGCAATAACTGCCGCTATCTTTGACCCAAAATGGCAGGGTTTGCGTGACAGATATTATCTGAATCAACAACGCATGATAAATCAACCCGCATTGCCTGAATCGGATAAGCGCCCTCCCTCTATCTTTGCAAATCAAGCAAATAATAGCGAGCTTGCTCAGAATATAGCCGACGCGATTCAATCGGCAATTGGTGAAAACAAACTCCAGGTAGAAATCACGATTGTCAGCAATAATACTGGGGAACGGCAGCAATTTAATGCAAAAACTGGGGGGCGGGTAACAACATCTATGCAGTATCCGTGATCACCTCTTAATGCTGTTTAACAGTTTAATCTTGAATTTATGATGAACTTGATTGATGCTTGCTCAGTTCAATTAAATGAAGAGGTTGGTAATGAAAAGGTTTGGTTATTTTCTGTTGATCCTTGGTTTGATATGGCTTCTTGTGGCTTTTAATATGGAAACAACCGTACCATCGGACTATGGAAGTGGCAGGGTTAGCAATATTGGTATGATTGCATCGCAGCATAATCATGTTTTTTTCGGAGCGTTTGTCACATTTTGTGGGTTTATGATGCTTTTGTTCGGGAGATCATCAAGTGATGCAATATGTTCTTATTGCGCTGAATTCGTCAATAAAAATGCTATCAAGTGTAAACATTGTGGTAGTGATATTCGAACCACGAATTCAGCTAAGGCCCTTGCTCGCACGTTGGTATTAAATTCAGAATATTTGAAGAAAGCTGAAAACTATCATCATTACGATTTTGTTGATAAAGATTCTAACATTCTGAAACAAAAAGTGGTTGATTTTTGTTCTCTATGCTTATCATACATTGATGAAGTGGAGTGTAAAGGAGGTGATGGAGATGCTGCGGAGCGTAAGGTAGCATCAATGGTTGCCGACATTACAACTCACTTAACGGAAGAGCAGGCAAAGAAATTTAAAAAGATTTGCGAATTTCATCTTCCTTGAGATAGCTAGCCCCGCTACGGGCCTTTCGCGCACCACCGCACAGTCAGGCAGAACCCCATTCATAAAAACGACTTTTTAAGCATAGAAAACCGCTGGTAGCCGCCGTAAGCCAAGGATGGTCTAATTTAGTTTAAGTGTGTTTTTATTTGTCTGATAGATTAAAAAATGTAACAATGATCAAATGTTAGTCAGATTAAGAACGCCCTGTGCGAGGGGATCTGATGAATGGCATTTTGAGATTAATGTCATGTGAAAGAAGCTACACAATAATTCACGTTGACATAAAAATAAAGTTAACATATATATTAACTATGAGCTAAGGATGATGATGGAAGACGAGGGGAAGCTAGAGCCTGTATACAATGGCTCAAAGTTTACAGTAATCCACTGCGTTGGTGCCGTTGAAAGCTTTTACGAATCAGCCAAAAGCTTGGTTAAGCAAAAGGCGAGAAACATGGAAATGCAGATAGTCCTTCAAATAAAACGCCTTGCGGATGGCAAAAGAATGGCTTCTGATACTTTGGTTAGCGAAGGCAACCTTCCATCTAATAAAAAATTTTATGCTCTTAAAAGAATCCCGATAAGGGGTTATCTGTGGTATTCAGAGGCTAAAAGTGGCGTTTGTTTTATCAGCCACTATATATACAAAGATTACCAAAAATTAAACAAATCTAACATCCGCAAGATCCACTCTAACTGGAGAAGAATCGAGGAGGATGGACATGAAAAATGATCACGTTTTTAACAACGAAAAAATGTTGTTTGCGCAAGAAGAACTTGTTTTTAACGTAACGGAAGATGTTTTGCTTGCTATGGAAGATAAATCCATTAAAAAATCTGAGCTGGCTGATAAACTTGGAAAAACAAAATCATACGTTTCTCAGGTTCTTAGTGGCTCAAGAAACATGACACTCAGAACGTTATCAGACATCTGTTTTGTTTTGGGTGCAAAGCCAAATATAACAATTACTCTAGATGGCAGAGATGTTTCCTTACCTATTGATAAAAAACAAAAAAGCGGCCAGCTTTCATGGCGTAATGATGATAATTGTATAGGTATTTTTCCTGGGAAGAAAAAAAACAGAAAAATTTCTCAAGCGGATACAATAGAACTAACATCAGCACATCTTAGCTATGAGGATGCAGCATAATGAATGCCGAACTCATTAATGCTCAAAACAAATTACATGTTGTTAATGTCAATATCCGGGAGTCAAGTTTTAAGCTTTCCGAAGAAGCTCACTCTTCCTTTGTATTCTCAGAATTGTTCAATGAAGATCACAAGACCCAGTCCTACGGCGACGTATCAAGAATAAAGGTTTTCCTTTCCGAGGAAGACAACAGGCTATGTTATATATTTGAGTACTCTGTAGGGATAAGATTGCTGAAAGTGGACCCATCAAGCAGCGAAGGATCAGAGTCCGAAGATGTTACTGTTGGAATAGAGGCGGTTTTTGATGCCACTTATCTATCTGAAACTAAACTTACAAACGACGAGTTAAAGGCATTTTCTGAAAATAATGTCGCTTTTAACGTTTGGCCGTATTGGAGAGAATACGTTCAATCGACATGTAACAGAATGGGAATACCTCAGATAAACATTCCGCTATATAAGATAAGGAAGTAACCCCTTTCAAAGCCACTTTACCGGTGGCTTTTTTGTCGCATCCACACGCGCCGCTTAATTGCGGTTTTTTTGTATCTAAAGTAACCGCAGGTGGTGATATGCCATTGATTAAAGACGCCATTTCATCATTTTTGGGGAAAGATGATGCTTGGAAATGGTCGGAGCATTTGCATCCGGCATCATTCCGGGGCGTACCGTTTGCTGTAGTGTCCGGTGAAAGTGTTTTCGGCAGACGGCAAGCAGTACATGAATACCCTTATCGTGATACGGCATGGATTGAAGACTTAGGGCGCAGTAGTCGAAAAATCACTCTTCGTGGTTTTATCATTCAAGACAGTAAAGTGTATTCCGCGCCGGATGTGATCACACAGCGTAATAATTTGGTAGCAGCGTGTGAAGAAGGGGCGAACGGCACACTAATACATCCCACGCTTGGAGAGTTAACTGTCAGCGTCACTGAATCGGGCTTACGTGTAAATGAGAGTGCCGATAATGGCCGGGTGTTTGAGTTCACGCTGACTGTGATTGAGTCTGGCCTGAAAGTCTTTGCCATCACAAATAGCACTGCGGCAGACAGTAAAGTGAATACAAATTGGCTCAGAACAGCCACAACGACAGCCACTAAATTTATTTCAATGGTAAAAGGCGAGATCCGCACTGTCACGCAAGCCGTTAAAACTATAAAGCAGACCATTAATTTTTGGGAAAACATGGTGAAATCGTCAATTGATGAGGTGACAAATCTCAGTGACATGTTGAATTCCACGTTCGGTAGCAAACGTTACGGCCGTTACAGCCGAGGTAAAATCGGCGGTTCGGTGTCCGGGGCAACCGGCGTTGTACTGAGAAACAATGACAGTGAAAACTATAAAAATGTAGTCAATGAAAAAATGGCCGGGGCTGTGATGGGGCGAGAAGCAATATCAAAAGCCCTCTCGCAACTCAACAATGCTAACTCGATTGAGGGGTTGGCTGGTGGGGTGCAGTTAGTTATCAATGTGATCATTAATGCAACGGGCAGTACAGCAGAGAAAGTTCGGGTATTTGAAAATCTTGCAAGCTTTAAAAATACGCAATATCAGCAAAGTAGTTTTGACAGGGACGTAGCGGAAGCCACTACATTGTTACTCGTTGTTCTGTCATCTGGAGCGATGGCGAAAACAGCAAGTGAACTTATTCCCGCTAATCGTGACGAAGCCGCAACAATTCAGCGGCGTGTTTGCGAGTCTCTTGATAACGCGATCATTAAAGCCGGCGATTTAGCGGCTGATGATGTTTTCCAGGCTCTTGTTCAGCTACGTTATGAATTTGTTGAAAGTTTCTCACTGAAAGACGCTAAGGGAAGATTAACCCAGTTTAATTTACCTTCTGTATTACCCGTACTGAATATTGCTAACCGAATTTATCAAGATGCCGCTCGCAGTGATGAGCTTGTGCAAGCAGTTTCCCCCATTCACCCGGCATTTATGCCAGTCAAATTTAAGGCGCTGAAACAATGAAAAATGATGAGCTTTCACTAGTAATCGGCGGGAGACGTATCTTTGGGTGGGACAGCGTGAGGGTGACAAGGGGTATCGAACGATTACCCTCTGACTTTGATTTGATGCTGATGGATTACTATCCCGGCAATGATGAGAAACAACTCGTAGAGCCGGGTGAAAAGTGTGAGGTATTTTTGGGGGATGACAGAGTTGTAACGGGCTATATCGATAGCTGGAACCCGTCTATTTCCAAGAATAAGCATGAGATAAAAGTATCAGGCCGGGGTAAGTGTCAGGATTTAGTAGATTGTTCAGCAAAGTGGCCGAACAACGTTATCAGTCAAGCTACCCCGTTACAGATTGCTCAAAAATTAGCACAATGGTATGACATTCAAGTGACCTCTGATGTTGATGATATGCCAGCTGTCCCTCAGTTCACACTGAACTGGGGCGAGTCATCACAAGAAGTGATTGATCGCGTTACTCGTTTTGCAGCATTACTTTACTACGACTTGCCTGACGGTAACTTAATTATGACGCGGGTAGGCACCGAGCTAGCGGCTAGTGGGGTTGAACAAGGGAAGAACGTCGAAACATCAGATTATAATAGTTCAATGAATGAACGGTTTTCTGAATACACCGGCCTGTCATTTGCTATAAGTGGGCTGAACGAAACAAGTAATGATAGTGGTTATGATGTCGTCACATTGGCTACAGCGAGTGATCCAGAAGCGAAGAAAATGCGCTATCGGAATTATGTCACCATTATAGAAAGCACGCTCATATCAGCAAAGCGATCACAAGAATCTATTGACTGGGAAATGAACCGCAGATATGGGCGCTCGAAAGTACTGAAAGTGACGATTGATAGCTGGCGGGATAGCAGCGGTAAATTATGGCAGCCCAATACACTAATCCCTATTCACTTACCTATTTTTGGTCTTGAGAATGAGCAATGGCTGTTGTCAGAAGTCACTTATACACGCAACGGTGATAACGGCACACAAGCGCAATTAGTCTTAATGCCTCCAGCGGCTTTTGCGGTACAGCCGTATGAGTTTTATGCAATTTTGAGAGAGACGATCAGATGATGAATGATGCAATCAGAAAGTTATCTCGACGTGTTGAAATGATGTTGGGGCTCGGAAAAATTAAGACATCACGCGATAGCGGAAACATTCAAGTTGTTCAGTATCAGACGCCGATAGAAGTACGTGACAATACGGCGAGAATGGCTGAATTCGGCTTCTCGTCTGCATTGCCGCCTGGGACAGATGTTGTTATCGGTTATCTCGGCGGGGACCGTTCAAGCGCTGTAGTGATTGCAAGCAACAATAAAAAATATCGGCATAAGAATTTAAATCCCGGCGAAGTTGTGGTTTATAACCAGTGGGGCTTACATATTTTGCTGACAGAATCAGGGATCACTATTGAAGCAAAGGGCCAGCCCGTTACTGTGAATAACGCCACGCAGGTAACGATTAATGCAAGTGAGAGTGTGCTCTGCAATACGCCAATTTTAAAAGTCACAGGCGATATCGTTGATAACTGCAACAGTAATGCTTCAACAATGAAACAGTTGCGTGATTCGTATAATAATCACACACATAAAGTAGCCGGTGTTGAGTCAGGGGGTTCAACTGTGACGAGTCAGCAAACCGGGGAGCCTGTATGAGTGATATTACTTCGTACTGGGATGTGAACAAGATTCACGCGGATTGGTTGGCGGGGAACGGTGACTTAATCACGGGTAACGATTTACAGACTGCAATGATAGTCAGTCTGTTTACAGACAGACAGGCCCGGACTGATGATGAAATTGATGGAGTAGACCGGCGCGGCTGGTGGGGTGATGTTGGTACAGATTATCAAATCGGCTCTCGATTATGGCTGATACGTCGCCAAAAACTCACTACCGCGGTAGCGCTTAAGGCAGAAGACTATGCACGTGAGGCTCTTCAATGGATGTTAGATGATGGCGTTGTAGCTTCTGTAAACATCAACACTCAAATCGTTTATCCGAGTCGATTAAACATGCTCATTCGTTATCAGCGTCCCGGAAGAGAAAGCGAAGACCTGAGATTCTTTTGGGTATGGGAAAAAAATAATGCCATTTAAACGACAAACACTATCTGAACTACGTGAACAGAACCGCAGCTTTTTACAGTCTGAACTCAATGAACCAGGTCCTTTGCTGAGATTTTCTAATATGGGCGTTCTTGCTGATATGGACGCGGGAATGGCCCATTTACATTACGGCTATCTTGATTATATTGCGCTGCAAACTACGCCCTTTACTGCGACAGATGAGCATCTTGCAGGCTGGGGGGCAATGAAAAAGGTCTTTCGTAAGCCAGCTAACGCAGCGATTTGCAATGACTATTTATTTACCGGCGTTGAAGGGACGATTATCCCGGCAGGAACAATATTGAACCGTGGCGACGGTTATCAATACAAAACGCTTTATGATGTCCGCATAGCGCAAGATGGCGCTGCTAATGCATTAATAGCAGCAATTTTGCCGGATATTTCCGATGATGTTACTGGCGGAGGAAGCGCAGGCAATGCTGATGCAGGAACAGTGCTAACACTCGATCAGAGTATTGCGGGGGTGGATGTTCAGGGAAAAGCAGTAACGCCGATTATCGGCGGGGCTGACATTGAAGAGGAATCTGATTTTCGCTCACGGATTTTGCTTGCGTATCAAGGGCTACTGTCGGGTGGTTCTGATGATGACTATAAGCTGTGGGCCTTGTCCGTACCCGGAGTAACTCGTGTGTGGATTCGTCGCAGAGCAATGGGCGCAGGGACCGTTGGCATTTATATTATGTGTGATAACAACGGAAAAGGCGGCTTTCCAACCGGTACTGATGGATTTTCCAGCTTAGAAAATTACGGAACGGCAGCAACAGGGGATCAAGCGAGAGTTGCAGATTATATTTACCCGTTGCAGCCAGTCACTGCGCTAGTGTGGGTATGTTCTCCAATTCAGCGTAAAATTGATGTCACAATCAACGGCATATCTTATGTTAGTCGTGATGTGACGAATGCCATTGCCGCCGCTATTGATAATGTATTTTTTGAAAGTGGCAATCCAGACGGGACCGGGAGAGTGCTCATTTCCGAACTGCAATATGCGATTGCTGATGTGCCGGGAACTGCGGGATTTGTTATCACATCTCCGACAAGTAATATTAAACTCGGCATTGGGGAGTTACCATTACGCGGCGAGGTTATTTATACATGAGTCGATATAGCGTAGAAGACTATACATCAGCATTGAACGGATTGTTACCCGGTGGTTTGGCGTGGACTCGTCAGCACTCATCAGTTATGAATGCCATAACAAGAGCGATTGCACATTCATATTATCGAAGCGATCGGGATGCATGGGGATTAATTGAGGGGGCTTTCCCTGCAACTGCTACTATCATGTTGCCCGAATGGGAAAAGTCATTGGGTCTACCCGACGATTGCGGTATCGGAGAAGTTGATACTATTCCGCTCAGACAGAAAACCGTTGTTTCTCGATTATTAAGAGATGGCGGGCAGTCAAAAGAGTTTTTTATTAATCTGGCTGCAACAATGGGCTATACGATTACGATCACTGAATATCGCCAAGCAAGGGCGGGCCAGTCTCGTTGCGGGGAAGCCTTGAACGGTGAGGATTGGCCTTTTGTCTGGCGAATTAATGCCCCCAAAACTACTATTTTCTATGCTGTGGCTGGTGGGAGTTATTGCGGTGATCCATTACGTTCGTGGGGTAATAAACGACTTGAATGTCAATTTAACCGTCTTTGCCCGTCCCACACAATTTTGCAATTCGGTTACAGCAATTAAATAACCCTTTATTTATTATTTTCAAATCACATTTATTGTGAGGTTTTGTTATGCAAAAAATTGGTGATATTACAAATACCGCAGATAAGAACGATGAATTTACTAACGGCAATGTCGCCGCGGGTATTGCACCGACATTATTAGATGCCGGGTGGTTTAATACCGTTCAGCGTGAACTAATTAATGCAATATTAGGAGCGGGAATTAAATTAGACAGTAAAAATGACAGTCAGCTTTTTACTGCTATTAAAAAATTAATTGATAACAGCGCTGTTGAAATTCACGACGCCTCATTAACCCAAAAGGGAATAATTCAACTCACAGACAAAACAGGCAACAGTAATACACTGGCAGCCACTCAGAAGTTAGTTTCTGATGTAAATGATAATGCTAACAGCA
>NZ_JAPFCD010000069.1:0-23239 GCF_026153155.1 Photorhabdus aballayi
TGCTGTTAGCGTTGTCGTTGACATCAGAAACTAACTTCTGAGTTGCTGCCAGTGTATTACTGTTGCCTGTTTTGTCTGTGAGTTGAGTGATGCCTTTTTCTGTGAGTGTCGCATCACGCATCTCAGGCAGCGCATTTTTAATTGCTAATGCCAAATTACTTTTCAGAGCATCGATATTCCCATTATCCAGAACATCATTACCCGATTCTTTCGCAATAAAATCAGCAAGAATATGTGTAATAATAGATGACTGACGCCATGCTTTATTTAATTCACGAGATTTAGCAACACCGGAACTAAATCCGTTAACACGTGCAGCTAACGCTGCGTACTCATCATTCGACAATACATTAGCACCCTCGGCTATACCGAAAGTTAAAAATTCATTTTTAGCCATTATCTTTACCTTAATTTAATAGAATAGGCCAACCGCCAATATCAAAACCAGCTATATATTTACTGTCTGAATCGAAACCAAAAATAACCCCTCGATTTTCCGAGTTGGTATAATTATTAACTCTGACCGCTCCGGGTTTAATATTTAAATATCCCTGTTGGATGACTGCTTTGACAACTTCGGGAACGACTCCCCCGGTAACATAGACATCCATGCTCATATCTTGGTTATCAACGAAAAATATTAATACTGACTCATCAGGAATAACGCCCTGATAAATCTCGGCTAACATTTCATTGGTACCGTCCCAGTGATTAGCTCTTATTTTGGAGCGTAATATAGTTCGGTAAGTTTCATCATCTAATTCAGTAAAACCCGAATCAGAATCATATTGCCGCTTCCAACTCCCCTCATCAAATCCAACTCCCTCAATATCGAGCGCAAAATAAACTCCGACAATCGGTGTTTTGACATAACGTGAAAGCCCAATCCACTCACCCACTGCATCAAGCTGAACGCCAACCGCTTCATCGATAGAAAACTGACTATTCAGGAACTTAGCAGAATCTGAAATATCAGACAGTGGCCGGGTAATTAAATCAATGTGAGTAACAAATTTATTTGCAGTTCTGTGTTGCGGGGTAATCAGTGATAAATAATCTCTCATCTTCACCTCGCAATTAATTTAATATGCTCTGGTTTACACGTAACGGCTTCATCAAATGTCACAATTAAATTACTCGGTGATACATCATCCGCTGACCTGCCAATTTGGATTTCGAAAATATCATAAGTTAAGCCCTCTTCGTCACGCAGGTTTGCAGGGGAAAATAAACGGCTTAAATAAACGTTATCACCAATTAACTGTGCATCAATATAACTTGCAATTGCCGAACGAATTCTATCACCCACCAGCGTTGTATATCCTTCAAATGCAGTCAAAGTTATCTCTACAAAGACAGGCACGTCTTTAGGTCGGGAGAAATGAATCGGGTGAAGAATACCGTAACTATCGGCTACCTTTATTTCAGTATCGCCGTATGTTCCAGCTCCCGGTCCCTTCTTCGTCTCGATAGTTTGAGCAATTAACTTAGCATCACCACCGTCTACAATCATTGCGATAGAATGCGGCGGGATGCCGTTGTTGTCCGTCACGTTAGTATCGTTTTCAAATCCGCGTCGCCGAACAACACCGGGGATTAAGCTGATGGCGCCCTGTATCCCATCGAGTACAGTTCTTGAAGGTAACGCAACAGATTTCCGTTGCCGTTCTCTCAATACAATGTCACTCTCAATCGGCTGGCCGGGTGTCGCTACTGATGGATTTGTTACACTCTGCCAGCCTTGTGTTGGCGTGCCGATAATCGAAACATCCCCGACTAACGCGGTGACATTGCCTTTCGTTTGGCACGTAGCTGTAGCAATAACAAAGCCGTGAATGCCGATAGATATACTTGAAGGAAGACTCCAGCTATAGCCGTTAATGTCACGAACAATGCCATTTTTTACAACAGTCCCAACTGTACCGATTAACTTAACGTCTACAGTCGAGTATGTGGATTTATGCCGGGTTATCCCATTGATTCTTACATTGTTAGATAGCGCTGCGCCGGTAGCTGATGCTGGACTGAATGAGTTATAAGCCGCAATAACCGCATTGTTCGCATCGTGAATAGCCAGTGCATAAATCGCTATCATCTGACCGTCTTTACTATCGGGATCTAAATAAGCATCAGTGCCATAGATTTGACGGAAATATTCTGAGAGCTTACTGAGAATGGTCTGGTAATCAGGCGCACTGATGCCCGAAGCTGTCACAGTTGCGGCCAGCCCCAAAGTGTCAAGATTTAACATTATGCCTCGCTTGTTACCGTTGCTTGTCCGTATATGGTATCAATGGTTGCTGTGAAGGTGAGGCGGCGTGTCGTGCTGTCATTGCGAGTATCGAATGTGAGAATAGATTTAACGCCTTGCGTTTTTAAGATACGGTCACGAACGGCAAGGATATAAACATCTGATCGCTGTTTACCGAGTACGGACTGTACATATGGCGTACCGTCCTTCATGTCCAAGAACCATTCTCCACGCCACAACGCCAGCCGGGTTTTCACCGCTTGAGCTACAGCTTCTGAGGAATTAATCAGAAACGTATTATCCCCCTGGCCGAAACTGTAATCGCCGCTCTCATCTTCTCGTCGATATCTCACTGGGGGCCTCCTGTCTTGCTGCCGCCTGATTGCACACCGCCGTGCGTATGGCTTTTCAGGCTTATGCCACCAGCGGTCACATCGTTATTCACCGTAACCGGGCCTTGCATCGTTGCGGTACCGCCACCCGCGCCCATTCCCTGCGATAAGTTGCCGTTAATAGTGACGTTGCCATTTAGGATGATTTCAGGTGAAGTGATTTCAGTACCGCCATTGGCTGTGGCAATAAGTTTCGCCGGTGTGATCACGGTGACATTATGGCTACCGGGATCGAGTTCAATATAAGTGACACCATCATCACTTCTCAGTTGTGCGGTACTGGTGCTAATCCCGGATATTTTCTTTGCCTGTGATTGCGGACCGATGATAGCAAAAGCATCAGATAAACTGTGCTGGCGCTCATCTGCTGGTTCCTGTACGCCGCCTGATTGCCACCAGAAATCAATGCAACGATCGGCGAATACCACCAGACATTCATCACCGGCTTTTACCGGGAAAGTTAACGTCACTCCACCACCTCTTGGAAATATAACCGGCACATCTACAAGCAAGGGTAAAGATACTGATGTTTTTTTATCGTCTTTATCAGTTATGCCACTTTTAATCGCAGGCTGAACAACACACGTTACTGCATCGGCGTTAAAGGATTGAATGATACCCGGCACCGCAACTCTAAGCTGAGAAGAAAGCGAATGACTGATAGCTTTCAGGGTTTCGGATAAGTCGCCGGTTCTGGATTCTGTTGAGACTGGCATTGGGGAAACTCCAAAATAAAAAAACCCAGCACAAATGGCTGGGCTTATTGATAACTAAATGTATTTCTTTAGGCAGCTTTATTATAAGATTCTGTTAACATTGCTTCCTTGCGACAATTCATTTCGCTAACAATTTCATTCAATCTATTTGCTAGCATTACCATTTTCTCAATACTCGAATTTTTGCTCATAATATTCACCTCTATTTAAAATGGAACACTATAGTATTTGAGCTCGCCTTAGCATCCTAGACCCTTCGGCGCATATCTCTGGGTTTTTTTGTCTTATATCACTAATAAGAATCCTAGATAGCAGTAATGCCTGTCTTAGATTCAGATCATCGTAATTACTCGCCTCTTTGTCTAACTCAATGATTATAACTTCAAGCTCATCAAGGGATGGATCTACTATCTCATTAAGCTTATCGACACCAAGTTGCTCAAGGCTTGTTGTTACAAACTCTATAAGACCAATTACAGCTTTTTTTATGCCGTAAAGCTGTTTTTCCTCCGTGGATGCTTCCACAGAAGGCTTTAACATTAACGTCTTTAACAGCTCATTGTCATCAGAGGTCACTAATCATACTCCTTATATAGTACTTATCAACAGGTTTTACAATAAAAAACATTTGCTATTTTTCTAAAATTGCTGTTGTAATCGTAACTAAATCACCACTCAATTTATTTTAGTGGCAGTGTATCGGCATATATTCATTCCCCATTATAGATATAGAGAACGTGCTCATCCTGATGCTAATTGCTTCGTCCATCCCCGTGTACTATGTACTCACGGGGAACACTCCTGAGCTGACTACACGACAGTGTGATAAGGCTGGTAACCACAAATCGTTATGAGATGTCTAAGCTATCTGTGCTGGCTTATCTTTTAATTAATCCGCAACTTTCTTACAAGGAAAAGAGCCGATGATCTTGGGCGCATCCATAGCGTTTTGCAGTAACTGGACGTTCAGCCACGCTTTACCGTCGCGCTTGATAAACTGAAAGCCGTACATGTTGCCGTCACGTGCGGGCATGAGGCCCATGTCTGTTTTAGTGTTTGCATAATCGCCTTGTTCTTTAATAAAAGCGATTTTTTGGGAGGTTACCTTTTCCCCATTCACTCGGATCATTCCATCATTATCATTTACAGATATATGATAACCAGAACATTGGAATGCTGCATTTGCTGTAGGTATTGCTCCCGTAAGAGCAATCATAGTTAATATTAAAGTATTTAATTTCATTGCAATTAATTCGTTTTGTTGAGATTAGAAGATGACCATAAATCAGCAGCTCCACGCGCCTCACACATCATTTCTTGGTACCACGTGTTGCCTCTTGTGTCACCAGTATACATGATCCCTTTGACAATATAGATGCCATCTGTGGCGATACTTGCTGGAGGATTAGACACGCCGCTGACGTAAAGGTTCCCGTTATCGTTTTCATCGGTCAACCTGCCACCGGATTTCTGAATATCTGAGTTGGGTAAAGTAGTTCGATATACCGAACCTTCGTCTAGTTTGATCAGGCCGTTAACTTTGATATTCGGGTTAATCAAACACCTGACGTTAACACCCGCGCCGATAGTTTGTTGCGGCATACCAATCAGCCCGGTCCGGCTGTTTAACACCACAACATCGTGCACGGCCATTTCTTCAGAAATCATCTCCACTTTACCGTCTACAAATTGCCATTTTGCATTGCATTGCTGCGCGATATTGTCTAATACATATCGTGTTTTTTCAAAAAACGCTTTTCCACGAGGAAAAACAGTATCCGGCATTTTGGGTTTTGCCCCTGCGGTAATACCGTAAGGTTCCAGACTACGTAAAGCAAGGTTATAGATATCATTCAGGGTATATCCCGCCGCTACCGTTTGATTAACAAAAGCATGAATAAAGGCTTCATTACCGTCACACGCCTGAATGAGCGTATAGGTATCGGTGGGATTATCACGACCTGTTACCGTAAACCGGATATCTCCGCTGAAGATTTCACCATAATTTTTGCCGTCACGTTGCCCGGTCGTACCCGGTTCAACGGTGCGGGCTTTGCCGACTTCGCTCTCAGGAACTGTAGGGGTCACACCATCATAGCCAACAATAATTTTTATCTTCGAAAACTCGCTACCCATTATCCTATTGCTGGTATCTTTTGACAGATTGTAAATCTTTAATGTCGCAACACGTGGATTGCTAATATTGAACCACTCAATATTAAAGGTCACTTTAAAATCTGACAGGACGATTCCTTTACCCTGATCATCTAACAACATTAATTCAAAATGACGTAACCAGTTCTGACTCATATCTTTACCTTATTGTTGTACAAAATATAAATGGCTGGATAACCCAAGATTTGTGTTTGTCGGGTACTCTTCGCTGTCTGCGTCATTGGCAATAACTAACATGCCGTTGATCCCCAAATACGGGTATTGCTCTAATAAGTTAATACCGGGTATTAATGGAGCCCCCACCAGCAAATCTGCGCCTGATTTATCCTGAATATCCATCACCCAGCCAGCGACATCCCGGTAAATCAGGCGCATTTTCACATTCTGCTCACCCAGCTTTATCGCAAAAAATTGGTTACTCGCTGTCAGTGGGATTTCTGATACTTGCATCAACCACCCCCTTTTATGTAACTCTTAAATGCATTAACGGCACCCTCTTTTATTTCTGATAAAACAGACTCGTTGACTGGCTTTAATGTTTTTGTACCCGAATTCTCCACGGCTGACGTAGACACCCCGGTTTTCATGACCTCTTTTTGAGCAACCTGTACTTTCTGTGTCGAAGTAATAATCACCTCACGCAACGTAAGGGTGCATAACAACACGTTTTCACTGTGTCGGTCCGTGGTGACTTCAATTGCTTTGATCAACATGTTTTCGTATGTACGTTTGCCGGTAATGACATTGAAGGGTTCGCGTAATTCTTGGAGATCCAGTATTTTCTGATAGGTCTCTTTCGGGCTAAGTCCCATACTTAAGCCAATTTTTGACGTATCAACAAAATCGAGAAGCGAGCCCCCACCAGCAAAACCCAGTTCCATTGTAATTTCTGATGGCTTTTTATAGGCATGGTCACAGACAGCGGCCCCAATCTCTACAGGATGTTCGGTAATTTCCAGTGCGTCTGTATGCTTTTCAGCGATAACCACACTCGGCACCAGTAACATACTTTCAGTCCCAAAGGACCGGGTTTGTTGCTGAAAGAGGGCGGATAAGATATCCATTAGTTCACCTGTTGTATCAGACGGGCATTTACGCCACTTTGCCGACTCGCGATTTCATCCGCCGTGGCTTTCGCATCAGTCGCCCCATGCACCGTAATGTTCGTGGTTTGCTGAACGCTATTGCTCCCGGCCATCGCTGCTTTATTAATAAGCTCACTGTTGTACGGGTTGCGACCGTTTTCGCGCTGGATGATGCCGTTCATCATCGCTATCAGAGTTTGCGGGTCCTGTAAATTTAACTGTGCGTTCGGATCAACGCCGAGGTATTTAGTAAGGAAAGCAATGTAACCTTCGGTATCGTTTTCCTCCGGGGGCGCATATTTCGTGATAATGCTACGTATTGTTGTGAGGCCACGCTTGGCATACAACGTTAACTGCCGTGAGAGTGCTCGCAAGCCGTCAAACGTGGTCTCGAACCTCGCAAAACGCCCCTCTCCATTTTCCCTTGTCGCTCCGCGTTGTCCCGCAAAATTCAAGTTGCCGGGGTTGTTGTTACGCAATCCTCTTTCATTATATTCGGGTGAGGGAGGCGGCATAGGCGCACCGGGCATGCCGGGGATATCAGCAGTGACAGGGTTCGGCAAACCGCCCTGATGTTTGTTCGCCCAGTCATTATCGATACCCAGCCATTGACCGAAGTCCCCGATCCCGCGTTTTATCTGCCGGGTGTTATAGTCCCACGAGGATTCTACATTTTGTTTGATATTGTCCCAGTCACTGTACAGATATCCACCATAGGCCACCAGCCCTAACAGTGGGGCAAGACGTGCCATCAGTGGGGTTAACGCCGCAGACACTTTCGCGAATCCCGCCAGCATCTTCCCAGCCCACGTAGTTGCAACAATAGCGCCAAGAATTAAGAACGCATTTTTCCAGCCGCCGATACCGTCAACGCCTTCCTTGATCCACTTCCCGATAGTCTTAAATGCATTAACCGCGCGGTCGATATCTTTTTCCCACTGGCTCCAGTCAATCAGGCTTTTGCCGCCTTCTTTCCATGTCTTATAGTCATCGTAGAGCAGGAGAAGCGCACCGATTAACACAGTGATCATGCCGATGGGCGACATTAAAAATGCGCTATTGAGTAAACGCCATGCAACAACAATCGCGCCGAACATCGCAATCAGCATCTTGCTGCTTTCATCTAAGCCCTTCCACCAGTCGATAATTTCCCCGACGCCCTGCACTACCCGGTAAACCATTCTGGAAAACACATCGGCAAACCATAAAATGCCTTTGATGATCTTTGTAAGCGTGGCTTCGATTTTGGGGAAGTTGTCAAGAATACGCTGACGTAAAGAGTCAAAAGAACCCGCTAAACCATTGGCGAGATTTGAGCCAATTTTATCCCGAAGAATACCGAGCAGTGCGTTAAAGCCGTGTAGCGCGGTGGTGAATTTATTGGCTTGCTGAGCCGCTTTATCGGCATTGAATCCGGTTTTCTGCAACATCATTTGATAATCAGCAGTGAAACCGGCTAACCCGCGACGCATAGCCATTAGCGTATTTTCATCAATGCCGAGCATCTGAGCGTATTGATTGGCCCGGTAGTAAGGCATAGCGCTAAGTTTCTGGCCGACCCCTGCGAGTATGGAAGCTGCATCCCGCATCTGGCCCGACGAATCACGCGTTTGCACCCCAAGCCGGTTAAGCCAGCCCTCGGCGCCGGGGTTATTGCGCATGAAACGCGCCATATTTTCAAGCGCACCCTGTGCGGCTTCGGCACTGCCCCCCATCTGTGAGACGGCATAACCGAGCGCTTTAATGCCCTCAACTGTGGCGCCGGTTCGCTGTGACTGCCAGTAAAGCTTATCTAAGCCCGCTGCGATTTTGGTGGTAAAACCGACGATAGTTAGTGCCGCCCCTTCGACCGCAGCACCGACTTTTAACACGTTGGCAGCAACACCTTTTAACACGGCATCAAATTTACCCCGGCCTTTTTCGTCTACATCAAAGCCAAGGCTAATAAGGTAGTCTTTAATTGTGTCAACATTACCGCTCATGTGTTTCTCTCCAGCGTGCTATGCGGGCCTCGTTATCGTCTTCTAAATCGAGGTAATCATTCATTAATGCGATATCGGCCAAATCAATCCTTCCGCTTTTGATCTCGCCCATTGTCGTCATACCTTTTTTAATAGGCCGCATAATGAATTCTTCACCGTCCGGCAAAGTGTCAAGTACTAAGCCGCTGGCGGGAAGGGCGTCTCGGCGGCGGGGAGTGCGTGCAAAAAATTTCCCAATGAATCCCCGATCACTCTCGCGACAAGTTGCAACAACGTTGGCAGGTCTATGTCATCGAAATGCAAGACTCCCTGCGAGAAAACTGGCGTCCATCCTTTACCATGTTGACGGGAAACAACAGACAGGCACGGATAGAGGATCGCATTGCAATCTTCGTCGCTTAAGTCACTAACGGCTTGTGCGATTTTAGGCAGCGCTTTCTCTAAAGCCCCTTCCATATTGCTATTTTGTGCCATTGTCTGCACAGCGCGAATATCAGAGACTAACCCGGCAAGAACGGGCAGTAACTTACGAGATACTTTGAGCTGATCGAACACACTCAATTTGGCTGTACGGTATTGAATACCGTTAATTTCAAATTCCATCAGAACTCTCCTAACACTTGGTCTATCTTGATACAATCAAACACCCACGCGACGGTACCGCCATCTTTAGCGTTCGTGTAATCCGGCTGTTTCTGAAAGGCACAGCCTCTCGCGGTGGTGATTTCACCGGACACGTTGTTGCGAATAACGATTACATTGTTACCCCACGTGCTGGACGATAAAGATTGCGCGTTATAAGCCAGTGACAGTTTTTTATTCGTGGGCGAGGTTTTCAGTAAGTTCACTGTGATGGAGCCTGACTTACCCGCATGTAAAGAATGCATCCCTTCACCATCAGCGCCGATAGTCATCGTGTTTTTTGCCTCGGTCATGGTGACAGTGATCCCCTCTTCTGAGGTCGCCGAACCATAACCCACATCAATAACCCCAGTCGGCCCTGTCAGGGATGCCGAAACATCCATAAATGAATAGGTCGCCATGTTTACCCCTTATCTGTTTACATTAATAATGACATCAGCGTAGTGGACAGCGCCTGCTAATTTGATAGCACACTGGATAATCGGTGCTTTCCGGGCTTCCCGATCAGCCTGTGCCTGTGTCGCAATGGCCGGTGCGTAAACATAATAGCCCTTTGTTAGGGTATCGCCGGGTTGAATTTGTCCGATGGGTCCGCCGTTCCAGACACCGAGTGCCACCAGCCCGTTTGTTACCGCTTGATCAAGGGATTGCTCAACGTTGGTGAGTAAGCGCGTAACGCCCGCATCAGTTTGGGGGATCTTGCTGGTGCTGGTGTAAAGCAGGTTATAAAGATTGTTCTGAACGTAGTTTTGTAACCAATCCAGGCCGTGACGCTCATCAATGAAATCCCCGTTCGCCATCACCCCCTCTTGAATAATGGCCGTGTCGTTGTTGTATTGAACAAAAACGTTGCCGTTTTTCTTCTTCAAAGCGCTGGCTTGGGTTGCGGTGAGGTTTTCGGCAGTGACAGCCGGTTCCTGTTTAAATTTCAGGGTAATGGTGGTGTTATTGCCGTTGAAATTGACCGTAAACATCCGGCCCAACAGAGACGCCACGGTATAGGGTTTACCGGATGAATATTGCCAGAGCGTGCGCTGATAGATGCCTGCTTTCAGTTTTGAGCCGATATCCGTATCAATATCAGCATCCAATACGTCTGTTTTCTGTGCTGTATGTCCATAGATACGAGACACAGACGCAGACTCGATATAGTCGGCAACAGACAGAATAGCTTCATCCGTCAGCGTATCATCCGCAACAACCAGACCATACCAGCCACTGGATACCGCACCCAATGTTGCGACTGCTTCGGCAATCGTTTCTGCTTTGGTAGATTCGATAGCGGTAGCACCCGATATTTGGTCCAGCTTTAATAAATCACCAATATAAGTGCCGGCAGTGGCCGTTGAGACATAGCCAATCGTGCCTGATGCTTGCAACGTCACAATAAAACGTGAAGTGTCCCACGTCACTGAACACTCTCGCAACTTTTCCGCTACCCGTTGAGCCACACCATTAAGGTTGGTCTCTTTACTCAAATCGATGCCGTTGTATACCGTTTCTTTACCGTTAATCGTCAACTTAAAAGAACCATCGGTGACGGCAGTAAATTTGTTAAGGGCTTGCTGTTGTTTGGTCAGTATCGCGCCTCTTAAAGCGGCAAATGCCTGATCTTTTACCCACCGGCCAATATATAAATCAACCGGACGTGGCGACTGGGAATAATAAAGCGCGGCGGCCTGATACTCTGGGGTATCCAGACCGAAATCCGCCCCGACGCCATCAATATCGGAATACAAGCGTAGCCGCTCATGGGTATCAATCACATGACTGGCGCCCACAATCAGGAGTGAACCAAAGTTGCGGGATTGCGCGGCACGCGGGGCCATGTTTATCGTGACATTGACGATATTAGAAACAGGTAATCCCTGCATAATTTAATCTCCAAAGAATTTAACCGGCGCGTCCACCAGCGATTTAACACCGTATTCACGTTCGACTTTTCGTCGTAAAGTGACCGTCATGTCATAGCGACGCACCCACTGATTGTTGATGAGTTCCGGTAAAGAAAAGATACGGCCGTAGTTGCTAAGTGACAGGCCGAATTGATTTAACTCAGCATTGTTCTGACTGATTGTGATCCCGTCACGAAATTGTGTGCAGTAATGCTGCCCTGATGGACCGTAAAATGAAACCAGACACTCGATTTTTTCATGGCGCCATAAATCGGTGCTTTCATCAGTCTGATTAATGAAAGCGGGATTATCATCGGAAACTATCGACGAAATCCCGAAAGCGCACCAGTTGGCATCGTGACTCGGAAAGACTCGCGTTTCGTCGTTGGGTTGCCATTTCGGAAACATCATTTTCCCCGGTAAACCACTAACTGAACTTATCCAGCGCGATAGCTTTCGTTCCACTTCGCGATCATAGTCCGGGGCTGACACCGGGGTAAGCCAGCCCGGTTGTGTACTGTTATTCAATAGGAATTCCCCCATCGAACGGCAACAACTCGCAATGTGCCTGAACAAAACCGGCGCCATATGCAGTATAAGGGTCAACCGATTTGACTAAATAGTCCCGGTTTTGATACGTGACAACATCGCCCGTTTTATCTGTTTCGCCTGCAATCAGCCGCGTTGTTGTAATGATCAGGATATTACCGCTGACGACTTGCCCGGCTATTCTTATCTGGGCCTCAAGAGAACTATCAACAGTCACCACTCCGGCAAAGCCTTTTGTGGTTTTTTCCGAAGTAGCGAATCCATCATCATCAACAACGACGGTGCGCCGGGTATATTTCAGTGACGTATCGCAGAAATCGGGATCAAATAACACATCAGTGACATCAAGAAGTGGCATTTTTATTCCTCACAACATAATTGATAGAGCGCAATAAGTAACCGTGAAAATACAGCGGTTTATCACCCGGTATTCCCTGCCTGCGTCGGGCCTCTTTTGTCGCATCAGAAATCGGAGCCAGTCGATCACCGTCACCAATGACTTTCTTTGCCCCGTCACGCGCAATTTGCCCCGCTTCCCCCAGCTCACTGATAGCGGCGTCCTGCTTACCTTCAAGCGCAAGCTTTGCCGCCGCTTTCAAATGCGAGGCTGTGCGGTCTTTAGTGTCATCAATACCGAGTTCAAGGAACGGGCGCGGAGTGAGTGTTACCGTTTTTCCACCCAGTTTTACTGTTGCCCCTGTTGATTGCAGATAGCCAATTTCAGCATTGTTCAACTTTTCTCCGTCTTCCCGCGTAGCATTTTCTGCCGGGATACCTACCAATACGTCCATACCTGATAGCTTTTTGAGAGATTCCAGCACCGCCGCCGCATTGTCCGCTTTGACAGTCAGACCACTTTTCATAGTAGTTGCCTCCCCCCGGCGCCGAACATGGACCACCACCAGAAAAACTCCCGTCCGTATGCCGTGTTGTTCCAAAAGCCCGCGTCAGGGTTAATAATGCCCGACACGTCATAGCTAACGCTGACTTTATCAACCGATTTTGACGTCGCCACCCCACCAGCCGCCGTATTTACGCTGCCGCTGATGGACACGCCCGCAATAGCTTTCCCCCTCAGTTCGACGTAATGCGCTGTGAACAGCTCACAGAGATAGACGAACTGATCACCGTGTATGTCTTGGTCGAGCAGCTTATCGGACTGGCTGAGATAGAAATTGATTGCGGTGTCGGGATAGTGGGTTTTGTCGGAAAATTCAGGAAAGTCGGTGCGGAATTGATCAACTGCCGGAAGAAGACTGTTTTTTGTCATTGCCAGCCCTTCCTCTCTTTTCCGTATTAGTAACCACATCTTCATGATTAGAATGAGTCTGGATTTCGTCAGATTTCACTGCTATCTGAGTCTTCATTTCCTCTAAGACCTTATTCAGTTCGGAAATGGTCACGTCTTTCACTTCTAGCTGAGACTTAAGGTCTTCATTCTCAGCAACCAATTTCTCAATCTCAGCTTCTAATAAGGCAGAAGAACTAGTTAAGTCCTCCTGTTTCAATTCATTTTCATCAATGGGCTGAGCATGGGCCGAGAATGCCCAATGTTTAATAACTTCATCGGGAAAACTGTTAATTCCCGGTTGAAGCTCTACTTGAGCACCATCTGCGAAATTTAAGATCGCCTTTTTCGATACAAGATATTTCATGTCAATCACCATAAAGGCAGGGGCTCCCTGCCATTAATCAAGCTACAGGGATGTCCAGATAGGCGATAGTGTTCGCATACGGTACTTCAACTTGTCCCAGTCGTCCGTAGTAGGTGGTCAACTGATACAAACCGCGAGGCTCCAGCGGAGTATTCAGCAGGGGTACCAGTGGGAAGCGGATATATTTCTCTTCCTGTGTATACGCTACGATACGATGTGCGCCACGTGCACCGCGTTTAGACGCCCATTTCATTGAGACAATCTCTAGCGGCTCACCATTTTCTTGAAAAGCAATCGTGTTGATCTTGATGTACTCCAGTACCGAGATATTACCCGCATCTGAAACTTTCTTACTGACTAACAGGCCAAACAACTCAGGCGCCAAACCTATTTTGCGCGGGCATACCGCGTAACCCGATGCCAACCAAGCATCAGTCAACAATATATTGATATCATTAACGATATCATCCGGGGAAGTTGCTTTCGTCCACGCCGCCGCCGCCGCGCGAGGGGTGACTTGAGACAAGTTAAGTAACCCGGTCATTTCTAACTCGGCATCACCAATGTAAACCTGCTCGTCAACGTCCATGTTCCATTTTAATTGCATGGCGTCGTATTTCTGCGTATCAATGGGACGCCCCACCTGTTGAGCTGATGCCAGCTCCGGTAGTGTCCAGCCAATCTCCATGCCCCACAGCGTTAAAGGTTGTGGCGTTTTCTCAATGTTTAGGCTGATACCGGCAACAGCAGTCGAGTTCTTGCCGATCCAGTTTTTGCCTCGCGGATTAACACCACCCATTGCGGCTAAATCAGTGTTGGTGAAAGACGAAACCTCATCCGCGATAGATACATCTGTGCGGAGCGACATATCGCGGCTCCACTTAAACGAAACCAGCGGCAAATTAAGCGTCTGATCAATACGCTCTAATTCTCCAGCAAGAAACACACCGGTAGAATCTTTTGTGGCTTTATCAATAGTAAACATAGTGTTCCTTAAATGTTGTATGCGATTTCGATATGACCTGATGCATCACCCGGTCCCATTACTTTAACTGCCGGTAATTCCGGTGTATTTTCAGCGGTCTTGTCAGGTGCAATAAGAAACGAACCTAACGGGCTGTCTGCCGTTGCTCCTTTCACGCGAACATAGACTTTGCCGCCCTTTTTTGCGCTTTCTGCCCCTTTTACCGCGACCGCCATATAGCCACGCTTAAGGATGTCGCCAGTGGTGCCCGCCTTTATTCCGAGGTGTGACATATCTGATTGAGATTGAATAGGGTAAGGACGAACCAGAATACCTACCACGTCATCTACAGTGTCACTCTCTCCAAGCGGTACAAATTTATCACCGCTGTACTTGCCAGCCAGTCCGTACTGACTAAACACTTTTTTAGGGTCCAGAATTACGGGTTCAGTGGTTAAATCGCGCAAACGAGTGACCGTCCCGTTAAAGCCAAGCGGCATACGGGTTAAATAGGATGTTCCTGCCATGTGTGATTACCTTATTTGTTGCGTTTCCAGAAATCAGCGTAAGCTTTGTTCAGTTCTGCCGGGGTGCGAGCGATAGCCTGAGCATGATCGCCAGTGCGTGCTGGAATGGGTTGGATATGGTTTTTCGCTTTGTTCAGTGCTGTAGCGGCCGCAAATATTGCATCAACGGTTGCTTTTGGTGTCTTTGAGAAGTCATTGATACCAAATGATTTCAGGCTGTCACCGGTGCGCATAGCGTGATTAAGTACTTGACGCTTGAGAGACTTATCCCCCGTGGGTTTAAAGCCGGGGCAAATGATTTCTGCATCAGCAATGATATTGCGTCGATATGCAGCGTCCCCCGTTACTTTCGCGTCCTCCTCTTCATCTTCGGGGTTACTGTCCGCCGTTTTTCCTTCCAACGCATCAAGACGAGTTGATACTGAATCCATGAATTTTTGAGCCCATTCAGGCATGTCATTATCACCTGTTGGCTTATCTTTGACGTCAGGATCTGTGTCCGTAGTAGTACGCTCCGCAGGCGGTAACGCTGTTGCCTGAGCCGGGGTGTTCATATTAATAGTGACCCCCGGAATAGAGGCCATGCCGTCAGAGGGAAGTTCTGGTGCTTCATCGATGAGTTTCGCTAACGCGTCGTCGTCTTTTGTTTGGACGGCCGTAGCCAATCTTTTAAGCCATGCCATAACAGGCTTCTCCTTCTTAGATTTGAATGGGGATGAGTCCCCGATTGCACAGCGTCCACCTGCCCGGCCTTTTTCAACAATGGCGAGATGGTTTCCTGTGATTTGGTATTGTTTGCCCTTGCCGGGCGAGAATTGCTTGTATTGAGCGTCGTAGCCGCAACTGACATCTGTCATTCCGGCATTGACTGCGTCAATAGCCTCTTGGCGCTTAATCAACAAATCCGCAACCAGCAAATCTGACTTATCACCGGTACCACGACGCACATTTTGGATATGTCCGTGCGCCAGTTCTGAGAAGTTGGAAGGATTAACGAAAACAATGTTTCCTTCCTCATCTTCGGGATGATCCAGTGTGACCGCTACCCCCTCGAATGACGCGATTGTTTCCGGCGAGAAAACTTCATCTTCGGTGCGATAAACTGTGACTAATCCGCTAGCATCCGGCTTTAAGTCAATTTCCTCTGGCAGGTAAGTTTGAGTACCAGTGCGGGCTATCGGTACGTCTTTACACAGCAAAGAGCCATCTGCCTGGAGATAGCGCGTTTCTCCAAGCTTGGTAATAAAAAAATATTTCATGTGTTACCTGCTAATTCAGGCAATAAAAAAAACCCAGCACTGGGACTGAGTTGATGTGATGTAATTGGTGGTGCCGCACGTGAATCGAACACGTACAGTAGGCCGCATAGCATTTAACGTTTATGACCCGAAGGCTGCTAACCCTGTCCCGAGACTACCATTATCCTAACGGCACCCTATATAATTCTAGCTTCTTGGCGGGGGTATGTGAACTTCCGGCCAGCATTTGCAATATGGCAGGCATCCCGCGTGGCCTATCATCCCGTCCAAAGTGGGTGGTTTGTGCCAGTACACAAATTTATCTTTCATCTTCTTATGCGAAGGACGCGTACCGGCTCCCTCAATGCGCCACCAATAGCCCTCTGAACCCACTGACAATGCTCGTGCCTGAGTGAGTGCGCCGGTCGCTCTCCCTATCTCCGTGTGTGCTATCATTCGCACACGGCTTGCTGCAACCTCGCCGGATTGCATAATCATCTGATAAAGTTCATCCGGTCGCTCACCGTTGATAACGGCTTGAATAGCCCTATCCTGAATCTCTTTAACACGTTCGGCGGCTTCAAGCGGCAAGGATTTCATCAGTTGAATCTGACGATAAACGATATCTTGAGTTACCTGACCTATCGGAGTATTTCCAACTACATCGCGTAACCCTTCGGATATTTGCTGAGACACAGAACGCCACTGGCGCCACTCTTCACCCTCAACTTGAAGGAACATTTTGTGTGCAACGGAGGCAATCCAATCGTCAAGAACCTGCGAGTAATCGATAAGATGACAAGAAACGGCATCAGCACTAGCTTGAGAACCATCGTAATAACCGGTTACGATTTCTCCCACCTGATGAGCTATCGCTTGTAGGCTTTTCTCGTACTGCACTATTGAACGTCGGCGGAGTGCTGGTTTCAGATTCAGACTCCGCCCACTGCGTTTTTGCTTCTTCAATGTCTTCATCTGTGATTGAACCTCCGATGCCGATGACATCCGCCATATTACGTAAATCAGACATCGCCGCATGAATAGGTAAAATCTGCCGGTCAACAAGCGTTCCTATAGCAGACGCTACATTGTTCGCCATCGTGGCCCTATCCGTGTCGGACATTTCCCATAATTTATTGAATTCAAACGTGAAGTCGTTGGGGAGTGGCTCACCGAACAGTGACCGATGCGAGATATCCAGCAACCAGCGCAATGGACGGCGGAGACGACGTTCTTGTAGTGTGTTAACCCGGCTGTAATAGTTTTCTAAGTCGGCGGTACCAGTGCTAAACCCGGATGGAGATTGACCAAACAAACGTACTAATGGGATACCTGTGGCTCCGGAAACTTGTTCAGCAAAGCGCAGGATGACATCAGCGATACCGGCAAACGAGTAGCTGTGGGTCTGGAATGTGTCAGACGCATCCATTATCGTCATGCCTTCAATAGTCTGGAACTCACGGATCATGTCTAGGTGCTTCATGAGTCCATCTTTCAAAGAGCACTCCCCCATCGCGAGAATTTTTCGTAAACCGTCAATGCTATATGTCCGTAGATGCGCTTTGTGAATGAGCTGAGTAGTACCTACCGTCGCCGTATCGAAAGCCTGAACGCGCTCGAAAATGCGCTCTACAACAGACATCCCCCAACCGTTTTCCGTTTGTGCTTGCTGAAATGGCAGTGTGTCGCCTTCCATACGAATAACGCGGGAATAGTGGATTTTCCAGGGCGGAATTCCCTGTTGATTGATGGTCACATTATAGAACTTTGGTTTTCCGAAGTATGGGCCGTACTCTTTTACCAAATCACTATCTGTCGGTTTAACCATCCAGCGGTCAAGACACATCACCCCCTTAAACTGCCCTTCATCGATAGTTTCTGGGTTGAGTGGTGTAGACATATCTTGACCGTCAATCATCACCACCAGTAACGCCCCTCCATACAAACGAGACCACTTCAATGTATTATTGAGCTCGTCCCACATCCCGATATCTTCCCAAAATGTTTCCAGTTGACCTTTCGCGTCTGGCTTCATTCTTGAGCTGATAGTGATCCCCTTGCGGGTCATATCGTCAGCCATCGCATCGACACCGGCACCGACAAGAAACGAGCTCCTATAAGCAAATTCAATCTGCACTCTGTTGCGGGAAATGTAACCGGGAATGTAGGTACCGCCAGTCTGAATGTTCGATGTGTACCCACCGAGTTTTGCATTAAAGTTGTTGTACCCGTCAGCAGTCCTAACGGGCTTTTTCGCGCCGTTACGGCGATTTTTGCGGGTCATTGCTCCCTCACTGAAATTTGTTAAAATTCTGCACTTTTTAACATAATGGCTCTTAGGCGCCCTACGCGATCGGCACTCATCACCAAATAATGACAAGCAGTTTATTTATCAGGGTTTTCTGTTTAAAAACGACAAAAATTGACTGCATAAACAGTGCATAAAAACGGGGTAAAAATGCATAGTCGTTTGGAGCCTAAAAACGGCTATTTTTGGCAGTTTTCTATTGTTGCTTTCCCAGTGCCGCCCAAACACCCAAATCACCCTCACTGGTGATATAACCATCCAGCGAATAACGTACCGCATCCCAACAATGGTTATGTTTGTCGAGCACCACCGGCAGGACTTCACCGGTCAGACGGTCGGTCTTGTATGAATAGAGTCTTGCCTCATCAATCATGTGCTTACAGCGTTCATGAATAATGATTTCTTCAAAGCCTTTAAGGTAAGTGATCCCGTCTTCGACACTTCCGGGCCATTTTGTGGCGCCGTCAATGATGAACCCCTGACGCGACAAGTAACTGATTGTTTCAGGTCGGCTGCAATCACCATGAATAGGCCACTTTCTAGCCTCTGGAATTGAGTCATAGAATTGAGCCATTTCATCCAATTCAACACCAACACCGTATGCCTCATATTCGATATATAGTTTGGTACCGATAATGAAGCAGCGAATTAATGTTGACGGGTCATTAGCGAAACCGAAGTCAGCCCCATAGAAAAGTCGATCAGCTTCTAGCCATAGCTCATCAGAAAATGCTTCAACCCGGTACTTGCCAGAGAAAATAACCGCTTCACTAAGTGCTTTGGGTAATCCAAGCCAAATATGCTCATACGCTTCATAGTCGATGCGTTTGCAATATTCCATCTCTTGTCGGAGTACGTCAGGGAAAAAAGCGTTATCGCAATAGTTAACTTTGCGGATAATCACGCCACCATCGGGCGGATCTTCCTGATGCCGGATCATTAGTTTGTATGTTGGGTCTTCCTCTTCTCTGGGGTTGAAAGACACCCAGACTTCGGATTTATTAGCACGAACTGTCGGACCAAGAATATCCCAACTATCTTGTGATACCGTCTGGGCCTCTTCAACCCAACAGATCTTAATGCCATGCATCGACTTGATGCTTTGAATGTTGTTTCGAAGACCTTTAAACGTGAAACGAGTGCCATTCCGACCTTCTATCTCGTTGTTCTTGACTTTGTAGAAGTGGGACAGCCCAAGATCAATGATTTGAGCCTCAAGCAGGGCAAGGACAGAATCATTGATTGAGTTCTGGAATTCACGGGCACAGAGAATCGTCATTGGTTCTATAGCACCCAACAATACCAGCGCACGGGCAATCTCTACCGATTTACCGCCACCCCGCCCGCCATATGTCCAACGCCAGCGGACAGAGCCCAATGCACGGTCATATAAAACCTCTGTCGCCCAGTCACTACTAAAGGCGTACAGAACACCATCAATTATGACCGGGCTATCTGTTTTCCCTCGCGGAGCTTCTCCATGTGAGAAGCCCACACATCAGCCGGGCAATTCGCAGGGGTCACAATGCAGACTTTTCCGTAACTCAGTCCAGCAAGATCGACATTGACCTCAGTCTTATTGCTGCTCATGTCGATACCGGTAAGCTGCGCAGCATTCTTAATATTCGGCGCAACTTGTCCGAATTTCTTATCTGCTAACGCCTCTTTCCCGGCGCGAAATGACAATTCAGCTAAATGTCCAGCATTGAATGAAACAAGTAACGCCGCTTCGTTTCTTAATTCTCGTATGCGAGCTTTTATCTCCGGTCTGCGTATCAATATGGATGATTGAGAATCAGCGCGAGCCGGAGAATAACCCGCGCATATTGCCGCCTCTTTCATCGGCATACCCGCCGCTATATTCTGAGCAAACTGTTCGTATTGCGGCTTTAAAATCCCTGCGGTTCCCTGCGAACTTTCTGCGAACCTCTCAAGTTCATGTATATTGCTAACACTGCCTATTGTCTGACTTTTCGCTTGGTTCGCATCAGGTTCGCACTGCGTACTTTCAACAATAGTGCGAACCCATTCCTCAGTTTTCGCTCTCTTTCGAATCGCTGCATCACTAATACCGTACTTTTTGGCAATCTCTCTGATTGAGATGAGGCCGGAACGGTAATCGCGCTCTATTCCCTCCCAGTCAGTATTTTTTGCCATCTCTTTCCCTTAAATCAAAGGCCGCACTGGGCGACTGTTATCTGATTTTCCACCACGCCCACGCAGCGGATATACCCCAGCACATTAAGCCGTACAGAAAATTGCCCCATGTACCGTGCAGCATGAACCAGAAACCGCCAAGTATTGGGGTTATCCAGCAATAGAATTCAAAATGATTCATTACATTCAGCTCTAGGTTCTTCACTCTCCAGGGCCACAAACGCTTTTCTTACATTGTGGCCTAGAAATCTAATCACATTAGGATCTAAACCAAGTTCATGTTGGTATTTCATCCTCAGCATATCTGCTAATACTTCACGTGCTGCCTGTTGTGACTCGATTGTTAAATCTTCAAATTTCATTTCAAACCCTCTCTGAACCGTTTCCAACCCGGAAACAGTTGGATTTAGAATTTCCTACTTTTGTGTCTGATAAATCCCCGGCATTTTAAATACCGTGTCGGATTGAATAACTACTATTGAGCACTCTTGCAGTAGAATGCTCTGAATGAGTTACTTTGACGGTTTGACTGAGCTGTATTTACTCGCCCACGCTTTAGCAATATGCAGACAGTCATCGTACATCTTACCCTTGCGACTCGCTGAAGAACTGCGACGATAGTAATCGACGGCTTTGTCACTTGCCATACACGCTATAGATGAAGAAAAGCCGAGCTTAACTAACTCGGCCTGGATGTTTTTAGCTATGAATTGTTCGTGGTTCATGTCTGCGGCTCTCCGTCCGGGAAGTCATCAAAGCCGGGTAACGTAAGCTGCGATAATTCCAGAATAACTTTCTTGGCCTGACGAAGTTTCTTAAGATGACGCTTGCGGAGATTCATCATTTCACTACCGGGTCTACCAAAGTTGCTATAAGACCACTTATCAGCGGTAACCAGCCGATTCTGCATTTCACCAAGTGTCAGTGACTTTAAGCTTTCCATGTCCATCAAAGAGAGATCTGACTGATTCTCTTTATCTGCTAAATCCAATAGCCAGCGACGCAAAGACTTGGCAACATCAGTATCAGCTAGCATCCCAATTAAATGGGAACCTCTGACAGAGAAAATTCTCACCTTCTTTTTACGTAAGCTATTGTTTATCCCAATGGTCATTGATTCGGTGACCGTTGTCATATCATCCGTGAACTCATCTTTGTTAGCGTTGTAAAGATTGGTTACAGATTTCTCGCTCTTATATTCGAGCAGTTCAGCCATTTGTTTACTAGTAAACCAAATTTTCCCATCTTTGTTATCAAAAGGGGTGACTGTGTGATTTTGAAAAGTTAATGATGTAGTCATGGTATTACCCTATAGAAAGACGAACCTGTTCACACAGAAATACCGCCCGCAGAAATACCATTTAACGGTTTTCTCAGGTTCGCTTTCTGTAAGGCTCTGCGTTTAGAAATAGATGCGTGTGTGAATACGCTAGATATAAAAAGACCCAGATTGACTGGGCTGTTACTGACACTGGGTTTTGATATATTCTTGCAAGTATTTCGTTTGCTGCTTGTTCTCAACAATCATTCTTCGCAGATCGAAATAATCTTGTTCAGTTGCCGGGTTAAGTCGTGGGGTGGCTGCATGGCCCACGCTGCCGGAAGAACTGGCTTCGCCTTGATGACAGGTGGCCGCGATGCGCAACCGGCGACGACCAGCGGCAACATCATCGCGAAGAACCTCAATTTCAGATTTCGCATGAGCAAGTTCCTTTGTATGCTTAATATCCAATTCATTCAACATTGTGATGTGAGAGTTTTGGTAATCGATAGCGTCTGTGAGTTGCTGGATTTCTGATTGCTGCTGCTTTGTTACATGCCGCTCTTTCTGTAATGCAGAGTGATAGTAATAAGCTGTGAGTGAGATAATAATCAGTGCAATGAGCGTGTAATACTGCGTGTTGAATTTCATAGCAGCAATACCAACAACAGAAACCATGACCAGCCGATCAGAGCACACATCACAGCAAATAATGTATCATTCATATTCCTGCCCTTTTCGCTCATGATAAAAACATCGTTTTCTCAGACGCTCGCCGAGCATCGAGACCCGGCAATACACGTCCACCAGCCATATTCCATCTCATGAACTCATCCGCAGCGCCTTTATAGTCACCCGCGTTGAGTTTCTTAAGCAAAGTAGAACGGACGAAAGCACCAGCGCCACAGTTGAAGATAAATGAACACAGTGCATCGAATTGGCTCTGAGTTAGCGTCACTTTAACGTTATGCTCAATCGTGATGTAAATCGGCGCTAAGTCTTCGAGTAAGAACTGTTCGGCCTGCCGTTCTGTGATTGCATCACCTGGCTTGACTCCGTGCGTATGACCATAGCCGATGGTCCAAACTCTTGCAGGGCAAAGGTACGCGGTCAGACTGCACCCTTCATAACCTTTAAGCTTCGCTAAACCGTGTTCACTGATTTGCATCTGATACCCCCGCCTTACGATTTAAAGTCCCGCGCATCAACTGGCCGAAAAAGTCAGTTCCCAGATAACCAATAATGACGCTGCCGATATAAGCCAGGTCCGTGCTCAGATTCAAGAAGACCAACAAGTCGCGAATGAACCATGCAATCAAAGCACACATCATCGCGTCAATGATTGTCTTCCAAAATTTACCGCCGTTATAGCGACCTCTGAGATAAGCCATTGTGGCAGCCAGTGCCGCACCAATACCTTGTTCTTTGACTGATAGCAGCCA